>DASUIY010000209.1:0-3067 GCA_036279555.1 Solirubrobacterales bacterium
CCCAGCCCCTGAACCAGGCGCCGTGGTACTGGATGTCGAGGCGGACGCTGGGCACTCAGCTGCGCGGGACGACGTCGACCGGCCCCTCGACCCAGACTCGCACGCGGTCGCCGGGATGCCACGCAGGGAAGCCCAGGCGCCGGGCCCGCACCGTGCGGCCAGAGGCGAGCCGCAGCTCGAGCATCTGGTCGTGCCCATAGAAGCTACGCGAGACGACCACCGCCTCCCTGCTGCCGCGACCGTCGGCCGGCTCCATGATTCCGACGGCGAGCGACTCGGGCCGGATCAGCACGTCGACCTCCTCGTCGCTGCCATTGGCGTGCGAGAACTGGCCCAACTCGCAATCGACCGTCCCTCCGGCGACCGTTCCCGGCAATACCTCGATCTCGCCGAGGAAGCTCGCCACCCAGCGCGTTGCCGGCCGGGAGTACACCTCCTCGGGGGTGCCCACCTGCTCGATGCGGCCGGCATTGACGACAGCGACGATGTCGGCAAGGCTGAGCGCCTCCTCTTGGTCGTGGGTTACGAAGACCGAGGTGACTCCCTGGGCCTGGAGGATCGCCCGAACCTCCTCCCGAACGTGCTCGCGCAGGCCGGCGTCGAGATTGGAGAAGGGCTCGTCGAGGAGCACCGCGCGCGGCCTGGTGATCAGCGCCCGGGCCAGCGCGACCCGCTGCTGCTGACCACCGGAGAGCTCGTAGGGGTGGCGGTCGCCGAGATCGCCGAGACCGACTGTCGCCAGCATCTGCTCGACCCGGTCACGGTCGGGCCGGCGCCCGAGGCCGTAGCCGACGTTGCCGGCGACGTCGAGGTGGGGGAAGAGGGCGTAGTCCTGGAAGACCATTCCGATCTGGCGGCGCTCCGGGGGGAGCGAGCGCTTGGCGGTGGAGACCGTTTCGCCGCCGATCTCGACGCTGCCGGCGTCGGGCGTCTCGAGGCCGGCGATCAGTCGCAGGGTGGTTGTCTTGCCGCAGCCGCTGGGGCCGAGCAGGGCGCAGGTCGCCCCGGGCTCGACCGCGAGATCGACGCCGTCGACGGCGACGACGTCGCCGAAGGACTTGCGCAGGCCGCGCAGCCTAAGGGCCGCGCCCGCCGGCCGGGGGCTGTCTGGGAAATCCTCCACGATGCGAGAAAACCTAAGATTAGGGGAACCTAACTGCCTTCTCCCTCCCGCCCTGCGCATGCACTTTGATCTTCGACAGCCCCTGCTCTGGCTTGCCGCCTGCGTGGCGCTCGCTGCGACGCTCTCCGGATGTGGCTTCGAGACCAGTGCCGGTGGCGGCGACGAGCCTGAAGTGGAGGGGATAACGCTCTACTCGGGCCGCATCCCAGCGGCGATCGGCGGTGCCGTCGACGGCTACGAGGCCGAGGCCGAACGAGACGTCCAGGTCCGGTATGCGGACACCGCCGACCTCGCGGCGACCCTGATCGAGGAGGATGACGCCTCCCCCGCCGACGCCTTCTTCGCCCAAGAGCCGGGGGCGATCGGCGCGGTCGCCGACCGCGGCCTGCTGGCGCAGCTGCCCGCCGACATCCTCGCCCGCGTACCGGCGCGCTTCCGCGATCCGCAGGGGCGCTGGGTCGGGGTGACCGGGCGGGTCAGGGTGATCGCCTACAACCGCGAGAAGGTTTCCCGTTCGCAGGTGCCCGACTCTCCCTTCGCGCTCTCCGCTCCCCGCTGGCAGGGAGAGGTTGGTTGGGCACCCGCCAGCTCGAGCATGCAGGAGTACGTCACCGCGTTGCGTGGCCGCTTCGGCGACGAGCGAACTCGCGAGTGGCTTGAAGCGATGGTCGAGAACGGGGCCAAGAGCTTCCCCGACAACGTCACGATCCGCGACGCGATCGCCGCCGGCGAGATCGACCTCGGCCTGATCAACCACTACTACGTCGCTCAGGCGATAGCGGAGGAGGGCGAGGAGTACCCGGTGGAAGTCAGCTTCCCGAATGGAGGACTCGGTTCGTTGATGTTGCTGACCAGCGTCGGCGTGCTCGAGTCCTCCGACCGCAAGGGAGAAGCGCTCGACTTCGTCCGCTCGCTGCTGGCCCCACCGAGCCAGGAGTTCTTCACCCTTAGCTCCAAGGAGTACCCGCTCGCCAAGGGCGTGGAGCCCGACCCTTCGCTGAGCGTGCCGGTCGACCAGGTGCCCAGCCCTGGCGGGGATCTCGTCGATCTCGGCGAGCTGCAGGCCACGATCGAGCTGATGCAGGAAAGCGGAGCGCTCTAGCTTGGCGGTCAGGCGGCCCGCCCCCGTCTGGCTGGTGGCCGCCGGCCTCGCGGTCGGCGCCATCGCCGTGCTGCCCGCGGCCTACCTCTTCGCCATCGTCGCCGGCGACCTCGGCGACGCCCTGTCCACCGCCTTGACCTCGCGCACCGCCGCGATCCTCGCCCGCACGCTGGGCCTCGCCGCCGCGGTGACGGCGACGGCGGTGGCCATCGCCCTGCCGATCGGCTGGCTGACCGTGCGCACCGACCTGCCGGGAAGGCGGGTGTGGGCTGTGCTCTGCACGCTGCCGCTGGTCATCCCCAGCTACGTGGGCGCCTACCTCTTCATCGCCGCGCTGGGCCCGAACGGCATGCTCCAGGACCTGCTCGGGGTCGATCGCCTGCCCTCGGTCTACGGGTTCACCGGCGCCTGGCTGGTGCTGACGCTGTTCACCTACCCGCTGGTGCTGATCCCGCTGCGCGGCGCGCTGAAGCGGATCGATCCGCAGCTGGAGGACGCGGCGCGGGCGATGGGGCGGCGACCGCTGGAGGTCTTCCGCGGCATCGTCCTCCCCCAGCTATGGCCGGTCCTCGCCGCGGGTGGCCTACTGGTCGCGCTCTACGTGGTCAGCGACTTCGGCGCGGTCTCGCTACTGCGCTTCGACTCGTTCACCCGCGAGATCTACATCGCCTACAGCTCGAGCTTCGACCGCACAGCGGCCGCCAGCCTCGGGGCGGTGCTGATCGTCGTCATGTTCGGTCTGCTCCTGCTCAGCTCGCGGCTGCGCTCGGCGAAGGTCGTCCACCGGCTTGGCCCGGGCACGCTGCGCCCGGCCCGTCCCTACAAGCTCGGGGCCTGGCGCT
>DASUIY010000210.1:0-5629 GCA_036279555.1 Solirubrobacterales bacterium
CAGGACGTTGATCAGCTGCGGCAGCTCGTCGAGGCTGGTCCGGCGCAGCAGGCGGCCGGCGCGGGTGATGCGGGGGTCGTCGGGGATCTTGAAGGCCGGCTCCTCGAGCTTCTCCAGGTCGACCAGCTCGGCCAGCCGCTCCTCGGCGTCGGCCACCATCGTGCGGAACTTCAGCATCGTGAACGGCACGCCATCCTTGCCCGCGCGAGCCTGACGGAAGAAGACGGGCGCGCCGGAGTCGAGCACTATGAAGATCGCGGTCAGCGCCAGCAACGGCGAGAGCAGCGTCAGCATGGTCCCCGAGACGGCGATGTCGAGCCCGCGCTTCATCGCCAGGGTCGAGCGCGGCGGGTCGGAGAAGCGGAAGTCGAGCACGGGAAGCTCGGCGAGGCGGTTGAACTCGATCCCCGGGCCGAGCAGACCGTAGTGGCGGGGCAGCAGGGTCAGCCCAAGCCCCGCTGCCTTGCACTCGTCGATCAGATGCCCAGCGTCGGCCTCGCTCATCTCCTGCTCGGTGACCACCACGCGCTCGACGTCGTACTCGCGCGCGACCCGTGAGATCTCCTCGATCGAGCCGAGTCGTGGCAGCGAGGCTCGGCGATCCTTGTCGCTCGGCGCCGAGAGGTACCCCACGAGGCGTAGGCGCGCCTCGGGATGGGTGGCGATCCGACGCGCAACCACGTCGGCCATTGCCGCCGGACCGATCACGATCCCCGTCGCGATTCCGGCCATGCGGTGCCAGGCGAAGCGCAGTACCGCGCGGGCCACGAAGCAGGCGAGCAGGGCGCCGATCCCGACCATGATCGCGCTCTTCGGCGAGAGCGGCCCGACCGGGCTCAGGGCCAGCAGCCCGTCGAGGACGATCGTGCCCAAAGCGCTGGCGGAGACGAGCGAGGGCAGCTCGTCGAGGGTGCTGTGGCGGATGCGGCGATGGTCGTTGTCGTAGAGGCCGTGCAGCTTGAGGACGAGGATCCAGGCGGGGATGAAGAGCACCGCCCAGAAGAGGTCGCTGACGTCGGTGGTGATGGTCACCGCGGTGGCGACGCAGAGCGCCGCGAGGATCGCCACCCAGTCGCCGGTGGCGAGCAGGCGGCGCAGAAGGGCGCCACGCCGGCGCGAGGCGCTGATGCCGGTCAGGCCCAGCCGGTTTGCCATCTCGGTCGGCTCGGACCGGGTCGCCTCCGGTGCCCGCGCGCTCATCCGCAGGCCCATTCTCCGCGCAGGCACTCCGCGCGGGGGTTGAGCTCGCGGGCCCGTTCGAGGTCCGCCTGTGCGGTTTCCTCGTCGCCGCCCTCGTGCTCGACCCGGGAGCGCAGGTAGAACCACTGCCAGTTGCGATCCTCACGATCGATCGCGTGGGTGAAGTGTTCGGCTGCGGGCCCGTATTCGCCCTGGCGCTCGGCCAACAGGCCCAGCTGCACGTAAGGGGAGGCGGCCCAGGGCTCGATCGTGCGCGCGTTGCTTGCGTGGTCGACGGCGGCCCCGAGGTCTCCTCTCGCCGCCGCTGCCTGGCTGGCATCGATCTCGCGCTCGACCAGAAGCGGGCCGATCAGGGCGATCGCGGCGATCCAGGCCACGACGAGGCCGGCGACGGCCAGGCCGTAGCGGCGCCCCTCCATCGGCCTGGCCTCGCGGCGCGGGTCTTCGGCGATCTGGGCGCAGCGGGCGGCGACGACGACACCGGCGGCGAAGAAGAAGACCGCGCCGAGGCCGGCGATCTCCCAGAACCAGTCCAAGGCCGCGCCGACGGCGAATGCGAGCATCGCCGCCGTCAGTGCCGCGTAGCGCTCTCGTTGCGGGTAAGACGCGGCACGCCAGGCGGAGAACGCGCACCAGAGCAGGGTCCCGACGAGCCCCAGCACGAGCAGGCCCCCGACCGCGCCGAGCTCGGCGAAGGCCTCGAGATACAGCGAGTGGGCGTCGTGGACGGGAAGTTCGATCGAGCGATGGCGCTCCCAGGAGAACTGGTAGGTGCCCGCGCCGTGGCCGAGGAGAGGCTTTTCGCCGGAGGAGTCGAGCGCGACCCGGAAGAAATCGTGCCGGCCGGCGCCCGAGAGGTCGGAGAAGTGCTGCTTGGGGTCGTCGGGGAACTGGACGTCGGGGCTCGAGAACTGGTCCCAGGCTCGGCCGCCGACGGCGGCGACGGCGACGATCGCGGTGACGGCGAGGCCGAGCGCGACGCGTTTGAGCACCACCGGATTGCGGGAGACCGCCAGCGCCCGCCCGGTCAGCTTTCCGTCGCGCCCCTCGATCCGGCGCAGCCCGGCGAAGAGGGCCAGCGAGAGGGCGATCCCGGCGAGCAGGATCGCCAGCACGGTGACGCCCTGGTCGACGGCCGCCTGGTTGGCGACGTTGTCGGCGAGGCTGTGCCGCGCCTGCACCGCGATCACGGCCGGCAGCGCTCCCAGCGCCCCGATCGCAAACGTCCCCAGCAGCCAGAGCCGGTCCCGGGAGAGGGCGATCAGGCATCCGGTCGCGACGAGAAGCGCCAGCAGGCCCCCCCGCGAGTAGGTGAAGTAGAGGGTGAGCAGCACGGCGGGGATCGCCGCCACCGAGAGCCATCGCAGCGCCTTCGAGGCCGAGTTGCGACTCGTCCACAGCAGCATCGCCACGGCGATGCCGGCCATCGCCCCGTTGGCGTTCCAGTAGCCGAGCGGATAGCGAAGCCGCGGGCCGCTGCCCAGCGAGCCCGCCACATCGAGGACGTGCGGCAGCAAGCGGCTGCCGAGGCCGAGCAGCACGACAAGCGCCGCGGCAATCGTCAGGCCTTCAGCGAAACGTTGGCGCCGTTCGTCGGTTTGGGCGATCAGAAACGCGGCAAGGAAGAACGCGAGGTAGACCAGGACGCGGTCGGCCTCGATCGCACTCAGCTCGACCGACCCCGACCAGAGGGATGAAATTGCAGACAGAAGCGACAGCCCGAGGATCAGCCCGCCCGACCAGTAGAACGGACGCTCCAGCTTCGCCCCACTCGCCGCCCCGAATACGAGCAGGGCGACGACGACCAGCCACGCCCCCAGCCCGGCTATGTGACGACCCGTCACGTCGAAGCCCCCGCCGGCGAGAGCCAGGCCCACGATCAGGGCGATCGGCGCAAGCAACGCCGCCGTTTGGTCTAACCTTGCGGCCGATGATCGTCGGGAAGCGCCATCGTCGCGCCCCAGGCCCGGGACGCCCCTTTGCGCTGATGTCAGTGTTGGCTCTGCTGGCATTGGCTTGCTTTCCCGTTCTCGTTCAGGCCGATTCGAGCGGCGTGCAGTACTCCGACGCCATTCCTAAGCCGGAAGGAGATAACCCTCCGGCCCAGGACAAGGATCGCCAGCCGGCCGCCAAAGCCTCCAACGACGGCGGATCGCCGGCCGGGGACTCGGGATCGAATTCGAATCCCTCTGGGGAATCTTCACGGGACGATTCATCTCCGAAGGCTGAAGGGGCGGTGAGGGCCGACGATGGCGGCACCGGGCAGGGTAGCCCAGGCACCGGCTCCAAAGGTGCCGGCAAAGCCTCGGCGCAGCCGGGCAACCAGGCAAATGCCGAAGAGGCATCCGCCTCACAGTCCAGCGGCGACAGCGGTTCCTCCCCCCTGATCCCGATACTGATCGCGATCGCCCTCCTGGCGGCGATCTCCGTCGCGGCCGTGATGCTCAGGCAGCGGCGCCAGCAGGGCGGCTCGGCCACGCCTGCGTCGCCCAAGGCCGGCTGACGTGTCGGTCGATCGGAAGCGCCCCTTCGGGCTGACGCGTACCTGGATTGCGGTCCTGACGGTCTCCCTCGTCGCCCTTTCGTCGATGGCACCGGTTGCCGTCGCCGTTCCGGGCAACTTCTGGGGGGTCTCGCCCCAGGGCGTGCCGACGGGGGACGAGTTCAAGCGCCTTCGCGCCGGGGGGGTCGACAGCGTGCGGATCCCGGTCGGCTGGAGCGCGATCCAGAAGGAACCGGGAGGGGTCGCCGACTTCTCCAGCGTGGATCCCCTCGTTGCGGGTGCGGTGCAAGCGGGGCTCGAAGTGTTTCCGTTCGTCTACAACTCACCAGGCTGGGTCGTGCCGCTGGCCGTCGTGCCCGGCTCTCACGGCACCGTCCGGGCCCCGAAGACGCTGCCGGTGAGGAGTGGCTTTCAGCGCAGCTCCTGGACCAGCTTCCTCAAGCTCGTGGTTGCCCGCTACGGGCCCAGCGGCAGCTTCTGGGCCGAGAACCCGGCCCTGCCGAAGCGCCCGGTCCGCACCTGGCAGATCTGGAACGAGCAGAACTTCAAGTACTTCGTCGTCAGGCCCAATCCCGCCGAGTACGGCAAGCTGGTCAAGCTGTCCCACTCGGCGATCAAGAGCGTCGACCCGGGGGCCAAGATCGTCCTCGGCGGGATGTTCGCCCAGCCCAGGGAGGCGCAGTTCAGGAGGAAACCGCCTCAAGCCTACTTCGCCACCGACTTCCTCGACCAGCTCTACAGCACCACGCCCGGGATCAAGAGCAAGTTCGACGGAGTCGCCCTGCACCCGTACACCGGCGCCTACCAGGAACTGACCCCGGACATCGAAGCCTTCCGCGCGGTCCTTAATGAGAACCACGACGCCGGCAAGGGGCTCTGGATAACCGAGATCGGCTGGAGCTCCCAGCCGCCCGACCCCAAGCACAACGCCTTCGCCAAAGGCCGGCAGGGGCAGGTGAAGCAGCTCAATGGCGCATTCAGGCTGTTCAAGAGCAAACAGGCGAAATGGCGCCTGAAGCAGATCTTCTGGTTCTCGGTCGACGATCGGACCGGGATCTGCAACTTCTGCGACGGGACCGGGCTCTTCGGCGAGGGGTTCGTCCCTAAGCCCGCCTGGTTCGCCTACGTGAAGTTCGCCGGCGGCAGTCCGGGCTGAAGCGCGGGCCCCAGGCGAGGTAACCCCTAAGATCGGTGGGTTGACCACCGATGCGAAAGCGAGCGCGGGATCCGACCCGCTGGCACCGTTCAGCGCCCCCGTCAGGCGCTGGTTCGAAGCTTCCTTCGAGGGGCCGACTCCGGCTCAGGCGGGGGGCTGGGAGGCGATCTCCGGCGGTGCCAACGCGCTGATCTGCGCCCCGACCGGCTCCGGCAAGACCCTGGCCAGCTTCCTCTGGGGGATCGACCGGCTCTCGCGGATGCCCGAGCGCGGGCAGGGCGTCCGCCTCGTCTACGTCTCGCCGCTGAAGGCGCTCTCCTACGACATAGAGCGCAATCTGCGCGCGCCGCTGCGCGGCATCGGCGCCGACATCTCGGTCGGCCTGCGCACCGGCGACACCTCCCAGAAAGACCGCCGGGCGATGGCGAAAACGCCGCCGGACATCCTGATCACCACGCCGGAGTCGCTGTACCTGATGTTGTCGTCCAACGTGCGCGAGATTCTCGCGACCACGGAAGCGGTGATCGTGGACGAGATCCATGCGGTGGCGCAGACCAAGCGGGGGGCGCATATGGCGCTGACGCTCGAGCGGCTGGATGACCTCGTTCAGGCGCATAGCGGCGAGACCTCCCCAGAGGTCTCGTCACGAAGTGTCGGCACCGGGATCCAGAGGATCGGACTCTCCGCCACGCAGCGACCGCTGGAGCGGATCGCTCAGTTCCTCGTCGGGCCGAAGCGGGATTGCAGGATCGTGGATGCCGGGCGGGTCA
>DASUIY010000211.1:0-2765 GCA_036279555.1 Solirubrobacterales bacterium
GCCTACCCGAACGGCGACGGCCCGCTCTGGGTCGAGGCCGATCCGGACGACGAGGGGCTCACCGTGATCGTCCGCGACAGCGGCTCGGGCATCAGCCCGGAGGCCGACTCCGACCGGGCCAGCCTCAAACTCGGCCTCTCGCTGATCGCGGCCCTCTCCAGCAGCTTCAGCATCTCCGGCGGTCTCGATCGCGGCACCGAGGTGATGATGCGCGTGCCGCTGCAAGGCGGCGGGGCCGACGGCGGGCCAGACGAGCAGAAGCTGGTGCCGGAGGTGACCGGGACCGAGATCTCGGTCGGGCGCGCGGAGTTGCTCGAACCGGTGCTCGCCAAGCTGGTCGGTTCCCTTGCCGCGCGCCAGGAGATCTCGGTGGATCGCCTGGCCGATGCCCTCCTCGTGACCGACGCTATCTCGGTGGCCGCGCCGGGGCGCTTCGCCGACGGCTACGTCCGCGTCGGGCTGGGCGAGAGCGAGGCGGGCCTCGAGCTCCGCCTGGGCCCGATGGAGAAGGGCGCCGCGGGGAAGATCCGCCGCGAGCTCGAGGTCCCCGGAGTCGGCGGCTCGCTGGAGGCGCTGGCCGACGAGCTCACCGTCGAGGAGTCCGGCGACGGCGATTACCTGGTCGTCCGCTTCGCCGGCATCCCGAGCGCCTGAGGCCGGCTCTAAGAGCCCTCCTCGCCCTCCCCGTCGAGCCCTCGTTCCTCCTCGATCCTCTCGCGGATGCGTGCCAGCGCGCGGCGCAGGATGCGCGAGACGTGCATCTGGGAGTGGCCGATCTCCTCGGCGATCTGCGACTGGGTCATGTCCTCGACGAAGCGCAGCCGAAGGACGACGCGCTCGCGCTCTTCGAGGTAGGGCAGGGCGGAGTCGAGGGCGATCCTGCCCTCGATCAGCTCGAAGCGCTCGTCCTCGGCGCCGATCCAGTCCGACGGGGGCGCTTCTTCGGATTCGTCGCCGCCGGCCGGACGGTCGAGCGAGAGCGTGCGGCGGTTGTGGTTGGCCTCCAGCACCTCGAGGACGTCGATCTGCTCCAGCCCCAGGCGCTCGGCGATCTCGCCCACCGAGGGCGAGCGCTGGAGCTGCTTGGTCAGCTCGGTGATCGCTTTGTCGACTTCGGCCATGCGGTCGTGCAGGCCGCGGGGCACCCGCACGGTCCAGACGCGATCGCGGAAGTGGCGCTTCAGCTCGCCGAGGATCGTCGGCGAGGCGAAGGCGGCGAAGGGGATGCCGCGCTCGGGGTCGAAGCGATCGACGGCGCCCAGCAGGCCGAGGTTGGCGACCTGGAGCAGGTCGTCGAAGGACTCGCTGGCTCCGCGGTAGCGCAGGGCAAGCCGCCTCGCGAATGGCATGTTCCGTTTGACCAGCTCTTCGCGAAGCGCCGGGTCGCGGGAGGCTGCGAACTCTCGCCAGAGCTTTGCTTCGTCGATCTCCATGGAGCCAGAGCTTAGGCGCCCGTCGCGCTAGGCTCCGGCCCAGGCTTTAGCAACCGTCCAGTCCGACCCAAGAGGAGACGCCCAGATGGCATTTTCGGTTCCCGACCTTCCCTACGCCTACGACGCGCTCGAGCCCCACATCGACGAGGCGACGATGCGCGTGCACCACGACAAGCACCACCAGGCCTACGTCGACAAAGCGAACGCGGCCCTGGAGGGGACCGAGTGGGCCGACCGCGAGGTCGAGGACGTGCTGCGCAACCTCTCCAGCCTCCCTGGAGACAAGCAGGGCCCGGTCCGCAACAACGCCGGCGGCCACTACAACCACACGCTCTTCTGGGAGATGCTGAGCCCCGAGGGCGGCGGTGCCCCCAGCGGCGACCTGGCGGCGGGAATCGACGAGACCTTCGGCTCCTTCGACGCCTTCAAGGACGAGTTCAAGAACGCCGGCATCGCCCGCTTCGGCTCCGGCTGGGCCTGGCTGGTCAAGGACAGCTCCGGCCTCGCCGTCGTCTCCACCCCCAACCAGGACTCGCCGATCTCCGACGGCAGCGTGCCGCTGCTGGGCTGCGACGTCTGGGAGCACGCCTACTACCTCAAGTACCAGAACAAGCGCCCCGACTACATCGACGCCTTTTGGAACGTAGTGAACTGGGATTACGTAGCTAAGCGCCTCGCCGAGGCCGGCTGAACCGGCTGAACGAGGTTCTACCCCTGCGGCGAGAACGCAGGGGCATCGGGCAGCCGGCCTGGCTCCGCCCCGTCCTTCGCCGGGATCAGGCTCATCGCGTGCTCGGCCTTGGCGGTGATCGTCAGGCTCGGGTTGACGCCGGGGTTGGCCGGGATCGAGGCCCCGTCGCAGACCAGCAGGTTCTCGTAGCCGTAGGCGCGGTTGGCGGCGTCGACGACGCCGCGCTCGGGGTCGGCGCCGATCACGGCGCCGCCGAGGATGTGGGCGGTCGTCGGCGTGTTGCGGATCGACTCGGTCAGCGCGCTCTGGGCGGCGCCGCCGATCCGCTTCGCGAACCAGCGGGTCACCTGTTCGGCGGCGGGGATGAAGGTGGGATTGGGACGGGCGGCGTCCTGCTCGGTCTGCAGGCGGACGCCGCGGCCGAACAGCTTGCGCTTCGGCTTCAGATGCATCGCCGCGTCGACGGTCTGCATCACCAGCAGGATCACGGTGCGCTGCGACCATTTGAACGGGATCAGCCCGCGCAGGGTCTGCAGCGGGTGGCTGGCCATCGCTCCGAGCCACTTCAGCGGCCGCGTCAGCTTCGTCCCCGCCCCCGTCATCGCCGTGAAGGTCCCGCTCATCGCGTCGCCGCCCTTGCC
>DASUIY010000212.1:0-2733 GCA_036279555.1 Solirubrobacterales bacterium
CCTCGGCATCGGCGGCTAGCAGCAGCGAGAAGTCGTGCCAGCGGACGAGGAGGACGAGTGCCTGCGCATTCGGATCGTCGGCGGCGAGCGGCGCGGCGAGAAGTGCCCGTGGCGGCCAGAGGACCTCGAGCTCCAGCCGGCCCGCACGGAGCACGTCGCCCTCCGCGATCCGCACGGCGACTGCGCCCGCCGCCTCGGCCTCTCGGCGCAGGTCGCGGCCGACACGGGCGTAGGCGAGCTCGGCTGCCGGGACGCGGCCGAGAAGCTCCTCGATCCCACCCGCGTGATCGGACTGTTCGTGGGTGAGGACCGCGAGCCCGAGCCGGTCGACGCCGGCCCCTCGCAACTTCGCCGCGAGCCCGTCTCCTGGCGGCCCGCCGTCGACGAGCACGGCTGGGCGCCCGGCCGGTTGCAGCAGGACCGCGTCGCCCTGGCCGACGTCGAGGAAGGTCACGCGCAACCCGCTCGCGGGACCGCTCGCACCGGCCCCACCGCCCACCCAGGCCAGCGCCACGACGGCGGCGCCCGCCGCTCCCGCAACCCAGGCCCCCCGAAACGCCCGCCGACGGGCCTGAAACGTCCGATATTTGACCGTTTCAGGCCCGTCGGCGGAGGGAATGCGGGTGCACCGGAGCCGGGCGAGGCGGTGGCGACGCAAGAGGACTGGAGTGCCGACAGCAGCCGCGGCCAGGACGAGGTATGAGGCGATGAGGCCGCCAAGGCCAAGCCTTACATGGGGATAGGCCCAACCCGGACGACCGCACCACTCCGCCACCTGGGCGATGTAGGCGAGCAGCGGGGCGTTGACCGCGTTGAGCAGCTCTACCGGGAAGCCGGGGACCTGCCCGGCGGCCGCCGCCAGCATCCCCAGCCACATCGCCGGCGCCACCGCTGGAAGCGCCAGCAGGTTCGCGGCCAGGGTCGTGGTCGAGACCGCCTCGAAGTGAAAGGCGATCAGGGGCGCCGTCGCCAGGGTGGCGGCGATGGTCAATGCGGCGCCCTCGGCGAGCGCGCCGCGCCATCCGCGCCCGCCGATCCGGGCGACGATCGCCCGGCGCAGCGGGGAGGCCAGGGCGAGGATGCCGAGCACCGCGGCGAAGCTGAGCTGCCAGCCGACGTCGCCGGCGACGCGCGGATCGATCGCGAGGGCGACGACCGCGGCCACGGCCAGCGCGTAGAGGCGTGGGGAGCGCCGGCCCGCGAGGGTCGCCAGGACGCCGAGGCCGCCCATCACGCCCGCGCGCAGGATCGACGGTCCGGCCCCGGCCAGCGGCACGTAGACGACTATCGCCCCGAGGATCCAGACGAGGCGGGTCCGCAACGGCATCCCGAGCGCGGCGAGCAACGGCATCGCAAGCAGGGCCAGCAGGGCCACGTTCTGGCCGGAGACGGCGAGCAGGTGGCTGAGGCCAGAGCGGCGGAAGTCCTCGACGGTCGCCTCGCCGATCCGCTCGTCATCGCCGAGCACGAAGCCGCGCGCCAGCTCGGCCTCGCGAGCGGGCATGCCGCGACCGAGGGCGCCGACGGCTCGCCCGTGGATCTCGTCTCTGTGTGCGAGCGCCAGCGCGACCACGAAGACGACAGCGAGGACGACCAGGTGCGATGGCCACCCACTGTGCATCGCCATGGCTAGGGCTGGAGGCGGGCGCGCAGCGACTCCATCGTCGCCGGCCCGATCCCGCTCACCTGGTCGAGCTGGTCGACTGAGGCGAGGCCGCCCTGCCCGTCGCGGTATTCGAGGATCTTCTGCGCGGTCACGGGGCCGATCCCGTCGATCGTTTCCAGCTGCTCTGCGGTTGCCGTGCCGAGGCTGATCGGGCCGTCTTCGCCGGTCGTCCCCGTGACTCCGAGCGGCATGCCCCCGGGCCCCGCCTTCGGCACGACTACCTGCTGCCCGTCGGCGAGCCGGGCGGCCAGGTTGATCGCTTCCAGCAAGGCACCGCCGCCGGGACCGCCCGCCCGCGAGACCGCATCGGTGACCCGCGCGCCCGTCGGCAACCGGTAGACGCCGGGCCGGGCGACCGCGCCGGTGACATGGACGACGACGTCGCCGCCGGAGGAGTCGAGGCTGAAACCGCCGCCCGCCTCAGACGATTCGCCGGAGTCGAAACTCGGGGCGGGCTGGTAGGCGGAGCCGCTCCCCTCGGCCCGGATCGCCCGCGCCCCGAGCAGGAGCAGCAGCACCGCGACGGCGCCGTAGACGGCGATCTGCGACCTGCTCAGCTCGGGCATGCCCGAACCGTCCCCGATGCAGGCGCGCCCGTGGCGCGCACACTCACACGGTTTAGCTACAGATCTTCGTCGTCATAACCAGCGACCTCCGCCAATTGGTCGCTGTACAGCTCCGAGGCGGCAACAGGCGGCGACTGCACCGAGATGCAGGCGAGTTCGGCGTCTCCGTCGTTGGCGATCGAGTGGTCGGTCGCCGGCGGGACCAGGATCAGGTCGCCCTCGGTAACCCGCTGCGTATCTCCAGCCACGGACATCGAGCCCGCTCCCCTCACCACGATGTAGGCCTGCTCGGCCTCCTCGTGAGAGCGCAGCGACTGCTCGGCGCCGGCGGGGAGCTCCAGCCAGGTGACCGAGAGGTTGCGCGAGCCGAGTTCGCCCGCGTCCATCAACACATGTGTGCGCAGGCGGTGCCACTCCTCCACCGGCGCCTCTGAGAGCCTCCTGACTTGCACGGCCGCTTTGTACCAGAAACCGGTAGGGCCGAGGATCGGCGCATATCGG
>DASUIY010000213.1:0-3044 GCA_036279555.1 Solirubrobacterales bacterium
GACACGGCACCGCCCCATGCCCTCTACCTGGAGTCGGTCAGCTATACGAGCTCGAGGTAGACCATCTCGGTCGAGTCCGACTTCCTCGGGCCCAACTTGACGATCCGCGTGTAGCCGCCGGGCCGCGTCGAGTACCGCGGCGCCACCTCGTCGAACAGCTTGTGGACGATGAACTTGTCGTTGTGCAGCGTCGCCAGCGCCTGGCGGCGGGCGTGCAGCCCGCCCCGTTTGGCGAGCGTGATCAGCTGCTTGGAGAGGTTCGCGAGCAGCGCCTCACGGTGCGCCGAGCTGCGGCTCAGCTTGTTGCGCTTCTTTTTGTGACGCACCGGACTCTCCCTTTGCCTTTAGCTCGTGCCCTAGTCCTGCTGGAGGTCGAGGCCGCGGGCGTGAAGGGTCTCGATCACTTCCTCGATCGACTTCTGACCGAAGTTGGGGATCGCGTTCAGTTCCGCGCGGGACTTGCGGACGAGGTCGCCGACGGTCTGGACACCGGCGCGCTTGAGGCAGTTGTAAGAGCGGACGCCGAGTTCGAGCTCCTCGATCAGGATCTCGTCGAGGCCGTTGTTGGACGCAACCCCGTCGCCGGAGCCGCCCGAGAGCGGATCGCTGAGCGGCGTCGGCAGCGGTTCACGAGCGGTCAGTTCCTCGACCCGCTCGGCGTCGGTGAAGATCGCCAGGCTCTTGATCAGGATCTCGGAAGCCTCGCGCAGAGCTGCCCCCGGCTCGATCGAGCCATCGGTCTCCAGCTCGAGCGTGAGCTTGTCGAAATCGGTCCGCTGGCCGACACGAGCCGTCGCCACCGAATAGGAGGCACGCCGAATCGGCGAGAAGATCGAGTCGATCGGGATCACGCCGATCGGCTGCTCGTCGGACTTGTTCTCCTCGGCCGGCGAGTAACCGCGGCCGCGGCCGATCGCCAGGTAGACCTCGAGCTTGGTTTTCTTCTCGAGCGTCGCGATCGGCGCCTCGGGGTTGAGGATCTCCACGCCGGAGGGCAGGTCGATGTCCTTCGCCTTCACCTCGCCGGGCCCGGTGGCCACCAGCGGGGCCTCGACCTCGTCGGCATCGGTGTGCATGCGGACGACGAGGTCCTTGAGGTTGAGGACGATGTCGGTGACGTCCTCTTTGACGCCGGGCACGGTTGAGAACTCGTGCGCGACCCCCTCGATGCGGACGCTCGTGATCGCCGCGCCGCCCAGGGAGGACAGAAGGACACGGCGAAGGCCGTTGCCAAAGGTGTAGCCAAAGCCCTTGTCGAGGGGCTCGATCGTGAAAGTGCCTCGGCGATCGTCAACCTTCTCCGAGGTGATGCGGGGTACCTGGAAGTCAGTGGTCATGAGTTCCTTGCGTATGCGTGTTCAGAAACGGGTCTTCCCGGCTACTTGGAGTACAGCTCGACGATCAGCTGCTCCTGGACCGGAGCCGAGATCTCCGCGCGCTCGGGGTAGCGCAGGACCTTGGCGGTAAGGGAGTCGTGATCAGCCTGGAGCCAGGCCGGCACGGTCGAGACGAGCTCCGTCGCCTTGCGAATGGTGTCGCCTGCGGTCGAGCTCGACTTGATCGAGATCACGTCTTCGGGTCGTACTTGGTAGGAGGGGATGTCGACGCGGCGCCCGTTGATCAGCCAGTGGCCGTGACGGATCAGCTGGCGGGCCTGGCGCCGCGAAGCGGCGAAGCCTAGGCGAACCAGCACGTTGTCGAAGCGCGACTCGAGCAGGCGCAGGAGGTTCTCGCCGGTTACGCCCTCCTGGCGCGAAGCCTTGTCGTAGTAGGCGCGGAACTGTTTCTCCAGCACCTGGTAGTAGCGGCGGGTCTTCTGCTTCTCGCGCAGCTGCACGCGGTACTCGGACTGGCGCATCCTTCCGCGACCGTGCTCGCCGGGCGGGTAGGAGCGGCGCTCGACCCCGCACTTGTCGGTGAAGCAGCGCTCGCCCTTGAGGAAGAGCTTCTGGCCCTCGCGGCGGCACTGCTTGCACTGGGGAGCGGTATCGCGAGCCACTAGACGCGCCTCCGCTTCTTAGGCCGGCAGCCATTGTGGGCCTGCGGCGAGACGTCCTTGACCGTGGTCACGTCGAGACCGGCCGCCTGCAGAGAGCGGATCGCCGTCTCGCGGCCCGAGCCGGCGCCCTTGGCGAAGACCTCGACCTTCTCGAGGCCGTGTTCCATGCCCTTCTTGGCGGCGGCGTCGGCCGTCACCTGGGCGGCGAAGGGGGTCGACTTGCGCGAGCCTTTGAACCCGGCCGACCCGGCCGACTCCCAGGCGATCACGTTGCCTTCGGTGTCGGTCAGGGTGACGATCGTGTTGTTGAAGGAAGTCTTGATGTGCGCCTGCCCGTAGGTGACGTTCTTCTTGACGCGGCGCCGGGAGCGCCCTTTGGCGGGTTTTTTCGCTGCGGCCATCTATCAGTCCCTATTTCGCCGCCGGCGCCTTGCGCTTGCCGGCGACGCTCATCCGGCGCGGGCCCTTGCGGCCGCGTGCGTTGGTCTTCGTCCGCTGGCCGCGGACCGGGAGGCCGCGGCGGTGGCGCAGGCCACGGTAGGAGCCGATCTCCATCAGGCGTTTGACGTTCTGGGAGCGCTCGCGGCGCAGATCGCCCTCGACCTCGAGCTGCTCGACCGCCTCGCGCAGGCGCATCACCTCGTCCTCGGTCAGGTCTTTGACCATCGTGTCGGGGTCGACCTTGGCCTGCTCGAGGATCTTCTGAGCCGTCGAGCGACCGATACCGAAGATGTAGGTAAGCCCGATTTCGGCGCGCTTGCCGACCGGGATGTTGACTCCTGCGATACGTGCCATCTCTGCCCCGCGCCCCTAACCCTGGCGCTGCTTGTGTCGCGGGTTCTGGCAGATCACCAAGACCGCGCCGTTGCGGCGGATGATCTTGCACTTTTCGCACATCGGCTTTACAGAAGCTCTGACCTTCATCGCTCCGGGTCTCGTATCGACTACAGGACTCCTGCGCGTCCCAGGAGTTGGACGGCAGGCACCAACTTTCGGCCCAGTGGGCCGACCGAGAAAGATAGCAAGGTGCGTGCCTAGGGGCGGG
>DASUIY010000214.1:0-9080 GCA_036279555.1 Solirubrobacterales bacterium
GTAGCTCCGCCGGCGGAAGCGGGTGAAGGAGATTCGCTCCCCGGACGGGTCCCAGCTTGGGAAGATCTCGTCCTTGTGCGGGGTGCGGGTCAGCCGGCGCAGGGAGCCGCTCCTGAAGTCAAGGACATAGAGGTCGCTTGATTGCGGGTTCCCGACGTCGCGGGAGAAGACGACCCGCGAGCCGTCGGGCGAGTAGATCGGTGCGAAACCGTTCCCGAGGCGGGTCGTGCCGCCGGTATCGAGATGCAGCGCCATCAGTTCCGTCCGGTAGTTGCGGTGAGCGTCGATGCGGGTCACGAGCAACGTGGTCCCGTCCGGGGAGAACGAGGAACTGAAGAATTCGAGCCCAGGTCGCAAAGGCGTCAGCTGACGCTGGGCGCCGCTGGCCAGGTCGATGGTCCAGGCCGTCGCTCCCCCTCTACTTTCAGTCCCGCGCGTGAAGGAAAGAGTGTTGCCGTCGGGCGCGAAGACCGGCCGTTCGGCACCGGCGATGTTGAGCTCACGCGCCCCGCTCCCGTCGGCCCTTGCCAGGAAAATCGACCGGAAGCCGGGAAAGGCGACCTCGTCACCGCCGGGGCGGCGCCATGCGAGCCGCCCGAAACCCGCCACCGGGCCGTCGTTCTCCTGGCCGCCGGCGAGCCGCATGGGAGCCTTGCCGTGGGGGTCCACCGTGAGAAGCTTGACCCGGCGCGGGCTCCACGTTTCCTTGACGACCGCGAGGCGCGGCCCTGCCGGAGCCTCGGCGCCGGCGACGCCCGCCGTCAGCAGCAGCGCCAGCAGCGCCGCCCCCAGGGCCGATCGGATCATGCGGCGCATTCCGAATCGCTTCCCTAGCACTCGATCCGCCCCGCCTCGCGACCGGGGCCGGGCTGCCAGGCGGGCATGTAGAAGGCCGTGCGGGGCGTGGAGGCCACTTTGGTCCGGCAGGTGCCATCGGCGTTGACCTGCATGAGGGCGTCCCCGAACCCGTAAATCCCCGATTCCGTCTTGACAGCCGAGAAGCGAACATAAGCTAGGCGCTCCCCGGACGGATCCCAGCTGGGGAAGAGCTCGAGATGGCCGGGAGTGTGGGTGATGCGGCGAGCATCGGTGCCGTCGGCGCGGATGACGTAGAGGTCGGCGTTTTCTCCCCGGTCCTCTCCATATGCCACGGTGCGGCGAACCATGACGATCTGGGAGCCGTCGGGCGAGTAAACCGGAGAGGAGCCATCTTCGAAGAGGCGCCTCGACCCGCTGCCGTCGAGCTCCAGCGCCACCGGCTCGGGTTCGTTGAGAAGGAGGTGGTCCTCGTGCGTCGCCAGCAACGTCGAGCCGTCGGGCGAGAACGACGAGGCGATGTATTCGAGCCCGTCGCGCCACGGCGTCAGCTGGCGCTGCGCGCCGGTGAAGAGGTCGACGGTCCAGATGCTGGCGCCGTCGAAGCCTTCCTCTCTCGGCTTCCCGCCGACCGTGGTCGGCGCCTGGCGTTCGACGGAACGGGTGAAGGCAACCGTATGCCCGTCCGGTGAGAAGACCGGCCCGGAGGCCCCGCTGGTCCCGTGGATCACACGAAGGCCGCTCCCGTCGGCGCGCACGGTGAAGAGTCTCAGGAGAGGCTCGGGGTCGGCACCCCTTCGATAGCCGACGATCCCGCTGAACGCGACCATTCCCCCGCCAGGTGACCATGAGAGTGGCGAGAAGAAGTACGGCAGCCGTCGCGAACGCCAGCCGCCCCCCGCCAAGCGCAGGGGAGCGCCACCGCTCTGGTTGACAGTGAGCAGCTCGACCCGGGGCGGCTTCGGGGTCAGCTTGACGATGACCAGCCGGGGCCCTTCCGGCATCGCAGCCATCGCCACACCCGCCGCCAGCAGCAGCGCCAGCACCCCCACCCCCAGTCCCCGCCGGATCACGCGCGCATTCTGACGATTTGGGCGTCGCTTAGCGGAGCGCTGGTCTCGGTCAGGTACCGACGTAGGCCGCTAGCGGGCCGAGGACGTATTCAGCGCGACGGCGGCGCGGATGAGCGCCTTCAGCGCCTTCTCGTCGATCTAGTCGCCCTCGTGGAAGTCGATGGCACGCCTGGTACTTCCCTCGAGGCTGGAGTCCTCGACCGCTTCGGGGTCGGCCTCCTTGACGAGACCTCGGATCCGAGCGGACTCACCTCGCCTCCGCACTGTCATCGAGCGATGACGCCGGCTTCGGCGGCCGGCGCCGCATAGGCGGCGGCGAGCGTCGCGACGGTCTCGTGGGCGTTGAGCCCGCTCGGGTTGGGGACCACCCAGAGCGCCGCGCCGGACCAGCGGATCGCGCTGTCGAGCGTGTCCGGCTGCCGGCCCAAGGCCGCGCCGCGCTCGCCGAACGCGTCGCGGTAGGCGGTGACGCCGGCGATCGCGATGGCCTTGGGGCGATGATCGGCGACGAACCGCAGCAGCCGCTCGCCGCCCTCGCGCAGCTCCTCGCGCGAGAGCTCGGAGGCGCGCGCGGTGGCCCGCCGCACGAGATTGGTGATCCCGACCCCCCGCGCCACGAGATGCGCGCGATCGGCATCGGTCATCCCGGCGACCCGGTCGACCTCGTAATCGGTGATGCCGGCCGCGGCCAGCGCCGGGTAGAAGCGGTTGGTCGGATGCGCGAAGTGGGTCCCGACCGCAGCCGTCCACAGGCCCGGGTTGATGCCGACGAACAGCAGCCTGAGCCCCGGCCCGACGAGATCGCCGACCTCGCTGCCGCGGAACGCCTCCAGCTCCAAACGCGTGAACCGCATGCCGCGATCCTGTCGAATTCGCGCGTCCGCGACCCTGCTCGAGGGGGACCTCGAGGACTCGATCCCGAAGCTGAAAGGACGAGGCCGGCGGTGACCTGTTCATGCACGGAAGCGGGGTGGTCCTCCTCACCTACCTCCCGGCGTCCTGACCCCGGGAGCCGCCGATCCCCATCCAGCGAAGCCGGAGTGGGATCGGCGGCTTACTGCCTTTAGCTTGGGTTGATGTAGGCGACCGCGATTGCCATCGCGTCGTCGATCTGGTGGTGGCCTTCCGGCACGTTGTAGATCCCGTGCAGGCGGATCGTCTGGTTTTTGCTGATCGTCGAGATCGGGTTGCCGGTGCAGGTGCTCATCGACGAGACGTGTTTACGCCCGTCGGGGGTTTCGTAGCCCGGGCCGCCGTAGCCGGCGACCGAGTTGCAGAGCAGGCTGCCGCCGGTGCTCTGGTTGGTCAGTTCGATGTTGATGCCGTGGTCGTGGATGTGACCCGCCGCGGCGATCAGTTGCCGCCGAAGCTGGCTTTCCAGTCGTAGTGCGTGTCGCTCAGCCCGGTCGGAACCGAGATGTAGGAGTTCATCGAGCACTGGTTGGCGTCGAACCAGACCGGGCGCACCGGTGCGCGGCTGGTGTGGTCGCTGCCGGTGGCGTACTTCCAGGTCATCCGGATTTTCACCGTTTTGCTGGTCGTTTCCCAGTTCATCAGGTCGAAGACCATGTTCCAGGTCTCCGAGCTGTTGACCTTGTAGCCATAGGGCAGAGCCTGGAGATCGACCGCGGTCCGCTCGTCGCCGGAGGCGAAGAAGCGTTCGCCGAGCAGCCCCGGCCCTTTGCCGGCGCAGGTGACGTCGGACTTGCCGCTCGACTGGGCGGCGAACATCGCGTGGTGGAGCATCGGGCCCTGGCTGATCGTCGCTTTGGTCCCGTCGGTGTAGACGAGGTCGGGCGTGACGCCGATGATCGAGCAGCCGGTGCAGGGCTTGGCGATGTTGGTGACGATTTTGTTGGTGATCATCCCCGCGCTCTCATGGTCGTGCGGGTCGCCGTTCCCGGCCGGGATCGTGTACGGGCCGTAGTCGATGGTTTTGGTCGTGATCGCTGCGTTGGCTGCGCTTGCCGGCACGACGAAGGCCGCGACGGCGCAGACCAGCAGCGTCAACCGCTTGAAGATTGACATCGATTCCCCTCCTAGAAAAGATTAGGACTGAGTAATAGAAAGACCTTAATAGATCATGGATTGATGTCAAGGTCCCTGCCCCAGGGAGTGCCGTCGAGCGGCGCGATCTCGAGCCCTGAAGACCGGCGACCCCCCGGTCGGGGGTGCCATAGGATTGCGTCGTGCCGTTCACGCTCAGGAACCTCAAGGAGGATCTGGAGGACGTCGGGTCCAACTTCGACGGCGCGCCGGACCTGGAGTTCCGCCTCGCAACCAAGGCACTCGAGCTCCAGCAGTCCGGGCTTTGCTACCAGCGCATCCCGCCCGGCTATCGCTTTCCGTACGGCCACACGCACAAGGAGCAGGAGGAGGTGTACGTGGTCCTGCGCGGGAGCGGGCGGATGAAGCTCGACGACGAGATCGTCGAGCTCGGGGAATGGGACGCGGTGCGCGTCCCGCCCGGGACGTGGCGAGGCTACGAGGCCGGGCCGGAGGGCCTCGAGATCCTCGTCATCGGCGCGCCCCACCTCGGCGAGAATCCGCGGGAAGACGTGGAGGGCCGGCGCGACTGGTGGGCTGACTAGCGTTCTCGTCGCAGCTAGTGCTACAGTCGTGCACATGGCCCGAGATGTCTCGATTCGCGAACTGCGGAATTCCACCTCCAGCGTGGTTGCGGAGCTGGAAGCCGGCGAACGACTGACGCTGACCGTCAATCGGCGTCCGGTAGCCGACATCCTCCCCCACACTGAGCAGCGTGACCCCTGGGTCCCCTCCGCCGAGCTTCGGCGCATCGTGCAGGAGGCACCTGCTGACCCCGCCCTGCTGGACGATCTCTCCGACGTCCGCGGCGCCGAGCTCGACGATTGAGCAAAGCGGTCGCCGACACCTCGATCTTCATCGCCCAAGAGACCGGCCGCGAGCTGGGAGATCTCCCTGAGAAGATTGCCGTTTCGGTGGTTACGGTGGCCGAGCTGGAGCTCGGGGTGCTACGCGCAACCGATTCAGAGGCTCGCGCCTGTCGCCTCTCCACCCTTTCTCGAGTGCAATCCACCTACCCCCTGCTACCGATCGGTCCGGAGGTCGCAAGCTGCTTTGCCCGTATCGCGGCAGCCGAGCGTTCCCGTGGCCGGCGACTACGGCGCCATGACACCTGGATCGCCGCGACGGCGATGAAACACGGAGCTGCGGTTCTCACCCAAGACTCCGACTTTTCTAGTTTCGACGACGTCGCGGTTGTCCGAATTTGATCCCAGCTCCATGAGCGATCGACGCTGACCTGCCGCGGCTCATCCACTTATTGCATGAACGGCAGTTGACCCTCTAGCCACGCCGGCGGTAGTGCAAGTACACGGTCGCGCCGAACGTGCAGGTCTCGACCAGCTCGAGGTCGATGTGCACGTCCGGCGGGAAGTACGGCGTGCCGCCGCCGACCGCGATCGGGATGACGAACAGCTCGAACTCGTCGATCAGCCCGCGCCGCATGCATTCCGCCGCAAGGCCGGCGCCGCCGACCGCGATCCTCCGGTCCCCGAGTGCGGCGATCTCCTCCTCGAGCGTTCCCGTGGCCAGGCGGTTGCTGCCCTCGACGCTCGTCAGCGTGGTCGAGAACACGATCTTCTCGAGCGGGCGCCAGATCTCGGCGAACTCCGCCATCACGGGGTCGGCGAACTCCTCGGTGTCCCACACGAGCATCGTCTCGTAGAGGCGCCGGCCGAGCAGTTGGGCGTCGATCGCGGCGACCCGTTCGTTGTGGAACCGGTGCAGCTCCTCGCTGGGCACCGCCCAGTCGAAGCTTCCATCGGGCCCGGCAATGTAGCCGTCGGCCGACAGGCTCATGGAATAGAAGATCACGAGGACATAGTGAACCGCGTCGAGCCGACGGCCGTCTCCGCGACCCCGCCGCGGCGACCGTAGGTGGAGCGAAGCCCCTTCACAAGAGCCGGAAACGGCCTCTTCTCAGACCTCGTGTTACCCCAGGCGTTGCCCCAGGGCCATTCCCGTCGTTTTGGGCTCCCCAAAAGACAGAAACCGCTTGATAAGCGGGTTCCGACCTATAGCGGGGCGGGATTCGAACCCGCGACCTTCGGGTTATGAGGTTTCTAGGCGGGGTTAACTAGGCGGGTTTTTTGGCTTGTTCAAGCGGTTCGAGTTGGTCGAGTTGGACCTAGGTTCGCTCAAATTGGTACCCGTTTGTGTACCCGCCGTCCGCGCCTCTGCCAGTCGCCCCGGAAGCGCCCTCGTCGCTCCATGGAGCAGCACAGAAGAGGTAGCCCTAGGCACATGTATCCGGCCCCCAAGCCTCAAATCCAAACGGCACCAGTGCCATTAACCCCTGAAATCAACCGCAAATTACGACAATTTGAGGCTCTAGAAAATCGGTGGCGGAAGATGGCGCATTCCGCTTGTTAATGCGGGGTTGCCCTTTTTAACCCCTGCTGGGGCTCTTCACACGCGAGAGGTCGCTGGTTCGAACCCAGCCGTGCCCATCATCTGTAGAGGCTGGCCCCGGGGAACGGCTCACCCAGCGGTGGGACCGCGTAGAAGCCGCCGGCGCGGAGGGAGATCAGCTCGATCGGGTCGGGCTCTCCGGGGCCGCGGTTCGCTCGGCCGCCGAAGTTTACGCCGCCCAGCCAGCCACTCAGGCCGAGGATCTGACGGAGGTGCTCGAGGTCGCCCTGGAAACTGACGAAGTTGAGACCGAGGTCGGGCCCGTCCGCCGTGAAGCCCTCAAGGTACTCGTATCCCTGGCGAAAGATTCGGTGGGCCGCCGGGGTCGTCGGCTCGGCCCGGTTCTGGTTGGCCCGGTGGATGTGCGATGCCTCGACGATCGGGTCACCCGTCTCCGGGGGATCGCGGAAGGCGTCTCGCTCCTCCGGCGTCCCTCCCGGCCCCTCCAGCGGAGGCTGGAACGGGCGGGGATGCAATCGGGTGCCGTCCCACGACACCCCCCGGAGGGCATGGCCGGTGAGCTTGTCGCGGCCGACCAGAACTTCCTGCTCCTCGCGCCCGATGCGGCGCCAGGCGGCCAGGTCGACCGCGCAGCGCAGGAACGCGAGGTAGGTCCCGCCGCGGTTCCACCCGGGGTCGCCGGCGCAGCGGACCGCCGCGCCGCGCTGGCTGCGCCTGACGTTGCTGACGCCGTCGTGGAAGCCGATCCAGCTGCGGCCGTCGTCGCGGCCGAAGCCCTCGTAAGTCTCGCGGATCGAGAGCGGCAGATCCTCGTCCACGATCAGCTTCCAGACCTCGACCGCGGCCCGGGTCACGGCCTGGGAGTCGCGACCGGTGAGCTGCAGACAGACGTCGCCCTCGCCGCTCCCCGGCAGCACGTCCGGCCCCCAGCGCATGTTCGGGAAGGGGCCACCCGGGTGCCCCAGGGAAACCAGGAGCTCGGGCCGGGGCGACTCGGTCAGCCCGCGCCGGGGGTCGAAGAGGCTCGCCCCGTAGGCGATCAAGGCGTCGAAGGTGTCCGCATCCACGCCAGCGCTCTCCTCACCGGGTCGCGTTGCCTCGGTGTCGCGGACGACGCCCCGGCGCAGCTCGCCGAGCATCTCCCAAACACGCCGCAACGCCGCCCCGGCCCGCGCGGAGTCGCAGCCGGGCGCGAAGTCGGCGACGGCGAAGAGGAACGCCTTCGGCAGCCCCGGGCCGAGATAGATCCCGGCCTGCAGCTCAGGCACCGCCCGCTCCCGCGCTCACCCGATCCGCCCTCCTATCTTCGCGGCCGCCTCGACCACCTTCGCGCAGGCTGCGGGCTCCGCGCAGGCTGCGACCGGGGGCGCCGGGCGAGGCGAGACCGTCACCGGCAGCTGGCCGCGCCGGCCCACCCGGAGATAGACGCCGAGCTGCACGAGCTCGGCGATCTGAGATCCGTGCTGGATCGGCATGCCGGTCCGCGCCACTCGCACTTCCGAGAGCGAGAAGCCGGCGGCGGCTGGGATCTCTAGCTCGAGGCGCTGGTGGCGCGGCAAGTCGTCGGGCGACCCCGGCCCCTGCCGGCTGAGCTTGAAACACTCGCGCGGCAGCGGCTGCCCGCCGGGATCCAGCAGCTCGGCGCCCTGCACCTCGAGGATGTAGACCCCGAGCGGATCGTCGAACCTGATCGGCCTCCCTTCGGTGGCGAGCCGGACGACTCGCTCGACGACGATCGGGTCCGAGTTGCGACAGTCCGTCGCGCAGTTCGGCGGCAGGTCCGGGATCGCCTCCGCCCCAGACGGGAAGCGGGCTTCGCCGCTCTCGACGTCGAGGACCAGCTGCGGCGAGGCCGCGGCTGCCGTGAGCGTGAGCAGGGCGCTGAGCGTGTTGTCCCCCCTGGAGAGGCAGGCGATCGCCTCGATGCCGTTGTTGAGGGGACTGGGAGGACGAACCCTCCTCCCCGCCCGATCCCAGCCGAGCATCTGCAGCCGGAAGGCGTCGGCGCGATCCCGCTCGGTGCTGCGCGCGGCGAAGGGATCGTGGTCGCCGAAGACCGCCGTGGGGGGAACCTCGGCGCCGGCGAACTCCCCGATGCGCTCCAGGGCGACGGCCGGCGCGTGACCGGCCAGCACCTCCCAGTACTCGGGGAGCTCGGTGGTCAGCTCAAACCGGACCGGACCGCCGGCGGCGTCGCGCACCACCCGCCACTCCGCGTACTCCTCCTGGAAGCCCCTGCGGCCGACGTCGCCCTCCTCGCCCGCCCGCACGTCGCAGAGCCGGTCGGCCCGCTCCCTGCCGAGGCAGGCGCGGATCCGCGCCGGCACCGCCGGCCAGTCCGGGAGCCGCAGCTCGTTCGCGTTCTCCGCCCTTGCCTCCCTCAACGCCGCCGGCAGATCGATGCCTCCGAGGACCTCCTCGACCCGCACCCCCCAGGCGCCCGCGGCGGCGCCCAGCTCGGTCAGCCCGCCCGGCGGGATCGGGCTCAGCCGCACGCCTTGCTGACCGGCCCCAGGTCCGCCGGATGGACCAGCGCCGAGATCGAGACGTCGACGCGCTCGGCCAGCTGGGCCCCGGTGACGATCGGGCGGCCGTCGAGCAGCACCTGGGAGAGCGTGAAGGAGTCGTCCGGCGGCTCGAAGCAGGCGCGGACGACGCAGCCGTTCTCGCCCCGCTTCGGTTTCCAGAGGTCGCCTGGCTTCAGGTCCCCGTGCCCGGACGGCAGGCGCATCCCGCTCGTCCTGATGCCCCGCAGGTAGAGGCCCGGCGGGTCGG
>DASUIY010000215.1:0-3684 GCA_036279555.1 Solirubrobacterales bacterium
GCGCGAGGCCGGAGTCCTGGTCGCCTCGCTGCCCTTCAACCAGGGGCTCGGAGCCGCCCTGCAGACCGGCTACCTGCACGCCCTGCGCGAGGGCTACGAGGCCTGCGCCCACCTCGACGCCGACGGCCAGCACCCGCCCAGGGAGGTGGCGCGGCTGCTGGAGGAGATCTACGCCGACAAGGCCGACCTGGTGATCGGCTCGCGCTACCGCGATCCCGGCCCGGCCGAGAGCGACGACTACAAACCGACGATCTCGCGCCGGATCGGCATCGGCGTGTTCCGCTTCTTCCTCACCCTGGCGACGCGCCAGCGCTTCACCGACACGACCAGCGGCATGCGGGCGGCGAACCGGCGGGTGATGACGCTGTTCAGCGAGCGCTACTCGCCCGACTTCGCCGAGATCGAGTCGCTGCAGCTGGCCGTGCGCGAAGGCCTGCGGGTGGAGGAGCTGCCGGTGCGGATGCTGGAGCGGGCGGGCGGGGCCTCGTTCCTGACGCCGGTGCGGTCCGCCTTCTTCATCTTCAAGGGCCTGATCGTGCTGATGGTCGGGCAGTTCCGCCCCCGGCGGGGGGCCGAGGCGGGCCGATGAGCGCGCTCGCGATCGCCGCCGCCCAGGCCCCACAGGTCCACCTCACCGCACAGACGCGGATCATCGCGGCGGTCCTGGCGGTCGCCTTCATGGTCCTGATCCTCGAGCTGATCCGGCGCGACAAGCTGCAGGAGCGCTACAGCGTCGTCTGGTTCGTCGCCGGGCTGGGGATGCTGGCCGGCGCCGCCTTCCCGGGCCTGCTGGAGCTGGTCGCCGACGCGATGGGCGTGCGCGACACCAACGTCGCCCTCTTCTCGATCGTGCTGCTGCTCCTGCTCGGGCTGGCGCTCAACTTCAGCGTGATCATGTCGCGCCAGGCGGCGCAGATAACGCGACTGGCCCAGGAGCGGGCGTTGGAGAAGGCTCGCGAGCAGGCCGGCTCAGGCGAAAACGGCAGCGAGGCGAAACGAGAGCGCCTCGAGAGCTAGCTCCTCGGAGACGTTGAGGTCGAGGCGGCGGCGGGTGTCCTGAACCAGCTCGGCGGCGCGGCGAGGGCGAGCGGGGTCGAGTGCCGAGGCACTGGACTCGAGATCCGCCAGGCGATCCCGGTTGTAGACGACTTCTGCGGCACCGGAAGAGGTTGCGGCGAGATCCCGGAACCAGCTCGCGGTGAGCTCGAGGGCCAGGTCCAGCGTCTCGGTGCGGCGGCGGCGTCCAACGCGTTTCGCTTCGTCGGCAATGTCCCTGGCGCTGCGCTTCATTCCTGCCTCGGCTTCCTCCTCCAGGGTCTTGCGGGTGGTCTCTTCGGCTTCTTCGCCTGCTGCCTCGGCGGATTTGAGGAGCTTGGTCCAGGGTGGGCCCGAGACGGTGGGGGCCGTCGGGGGGGACTCGGCGGACGCGCTTTCGCGCTGAGTGTCCGGCGAGTCCCCCCCGACGGCCCTTCCCATTTCTAGCGCCGCGGCCCTGAGCGCTCGGCCAGAGCCCGAGAGGAGGTAGCGAGCGCGGTCTACGTCACCTGCGGAGAGGCGGGCGGCGGCGGCAAGCTCGTCGGAGGAACCATCGCCGGAGAGCTGAGCTTCGATGGCTTCCAGTGGGAGCGGGGCGAAGTCGATGGGCTGGCAGCGGGAGGCGATGGTCTCGAGGAGGGCCGAGGGCTCAGAGGTGAGGAGGATCAGGTGGACGAAGCCGGGGGGCTCCTCCAGCGTCTTGAGCAGGGCGTTTTGGCTCTCGTCACGCATTGCCTCCGCGGACTCGATCACGAAGACGCGCTTCTCGCCCTCGAACGGGCGGTAGGAAGCTGCGCGGATCACCTTCTCCCGCACCTCCTCGACCATGTGCTGGGCACCGGGAGGCCGGAGCCAGACGAGGTCGGGGTGAGGCGAGGGGTCGAGCTGAACCCGCCGCCGCGCATCGTCGGGATCGGCGGCCCCGACAGCCAACAGCTCCGCCGCAAAAGCACGCGCGACCAAGCTCTTCCCAGAGCCGCGGGGGCCGCGGAACAGGTACGCATGGCTCGGCCCGCTCGCCAGCGCCGCCGTCAGTGCCACCCGCGCCCGCAGCTGGTGCTCGGTGCTCTGCTGGAGGGCAGCCGACGTCACGGAACTGAGCCTAACCCCGTCTCTCCGCGGGTGGCGTGGGGGTTGGGGGGTCGAGGACGGGCGCCGTGCGCCCGCCCACAGCGCCCCCCTTCCCCCGCGACAGGACCCGCGGCCAAGACGTCGTGTCCCTCACCCGTGTGACCGAACCGCCTCCAGCACCCGCGCGTGCACTTCCTCGACGTTGCCGCCCGCATCGACGACGACGACGCGGTCGGAGGCGATCTTGGCGATCTCCTCGTAGGCCTCGGCGACGGCGCGCTGCAGCTCCAGGCCCTCGGACTCGAAACGGTCCTCGCCCTCGGCGCGGCCGAGGCCGGCCTCGGGGTCGAGGCGCAGCAGCACCGTCACGTCGGGCCAGAGGCCGTCGATCACCATGTCGGTGAGGGAGAGGACGTGGCTCGTCCCCAGCTCCCGCGCGCCGCCCTGATAGGCGACGCTGGAATCGGCGAAGCGGTCGGCGACGACGTCCTTCCCGGCCTCGAGCGCCGGGCGGATCACGCGGCTGACCAGATCGGCCCGCGCCGCCGAGAAGAGCAGCAGCTCGGCGAACGGGTCGAGCTCGAGCGAGGGGTCGGCGAGCAGCCCGCGGATCCGCTCCGCCGCGTCGGTCCCCCCCGGCTCGCGGATCAGCAGGGTCTCCGGGCCGAGCGCCTCGGCCAGCAGCTTTGCCTGCGTGCTCTTTCCGGACCCGTCGATGCCCTCCAGCGAAATGAACACGTCACTCCCGTTCCGGTGGTCCTTATCCCCGATATACGGGGGAAAAGCGCACCGGAAGGATCATTTGGCCGCGGCTTTGGCGCGTTTGCGGCCGCGGGTGGCGGTGTCGGCTTTGCTCGCGACTTTCGCTTTTTTCTTCTTCGCCGGCGCCTTGTCCTCGTCACCCTCGGGCAGCGGTTTCCCGGCCATCGCTTCCTTGGCCGCTTTCGCCGCTTCGCGCTCGGCGCGGCGTTTCTTCATCTCCTGCATCGACTCGCAATCGTCGTTGAGGCAGAGGTTCCAGGGCCGCCCGCGGAAGGGCTGGACTTTCAGCCGCGGCGTCTCTCCGCAGACCGAGCAGCGTTCCTCGAGTTTGAAGACGTCGCCGCGCTGGGGCAGCGGGAAGGTCTGGTCGCAGGACTCCGGGTCGTCCAGGGTCCAGCCGCTGCAGCCGACGAAGCGTTTGCCCGATTTTTTCGCCCGGATAACGCGCAGCATGTTGGGCGAGCCGTCCTCCTTGGTGCGGCCGGCTTCTTCGCAGACCTTGCAGGGACCGAGGATGCGGTCCTCGTCCATCCCCTTCCAGACGACTTTGGCCAGGTCTTCGCGGCTCTCGTCGATTTCGGTCCAGGTCTTGTGCAGGAGCTCGCGGCTGTCGCCGACGACGCCGTCCTTGGTCATCTCGCCGGCGGCGATCTGGTCCATCTCGGACTCGAGCTGCGCGGTCATCTCCGGGGTCGCCATCGCCGGCACGTATTTCTTGAACGCCTCGTACATCGCGATCCCGGTCTCCGTCGGGATCGGCGGGTTGCCGTAGACGTAGCCGCGGTCGAAGAGCTTCTGGATGATGTCGGCGCGGGT
>DASUIY010000216.1:0-5182 GCA_036279555.1 Solirubrobacterales bacterium
CAGCGGCGTCTCCGCGGCCGAGCTCGATAGCGCCGGCTGGCGCCGCATCCTCGGCCCGAGCCTGCTCTTCGTCGCCAGCTTCTCGACCATCTTCATCCTCCTCGGCCTGACCGCGACCGGTCTCGGCTCGGCCCTGCAGGACCACCAGCAGCTCCTGACCAAGATCTCCGCCGCGCTGATCGTCGCCATGGGCGTCCTCTTCGTCGCCTCGCTCTTCGTCACCCGCCTCAACAAGGAGTGGCATGTCGACGCCCTGCTCGAACGAGCGGGCAAAGGCGGCCCGATCGTCGCCGGCGCCGCCTTCGCGATCGCCTGGACGCCCTGCATCGGACCGACCCTCGGCGCGATCCTCGCCGCCGCCGGCCTCACGGACTCGGCTGCCCGCGGTGCCTTCCTCCTCGCCGTCTACTCAGCGGGCCTGGCGATCCCCTTCCTCCTCACCGCGGTTGCCTTTTCGCGGGCCACCACCGCCTTCGCCGTGGTCAAGCGCCACTACCAGGCGATCGTCGCCACCGGCGGCCTGATCCTGATCGCGATGGGCATCCTGATCTGGACCAACCAGCTGACCATGCTGAACAGCGAAGCCGAAAGCTGGCTCTCGAGCCTGGGCCTCGATTTCCTGAACGGCGTCTGAGCCTCCCTTCCCGTTTCGCCGTCATATGCACGGCGAATACGGGAGTGGTCGCTATCGCTCAGCTTTGAACCGGGGTGACCGTCTCCAGCTCCTGGCCGACGGCCTCGACCTCCTCGATGCCCTCGCCGTCGAGGTCGCGCGAGCAGACGATCCGGAAACGGCCTGTGCCGATCTCCGCATCGGGCACGACAGGCAGCCCCCGGATGTGGTCCCAGCCCAGCCGCTCGACCTCGAACGGGTTCATCCGCACCTCGGCCGCCGGGAACGGGCAGTTGGAGTTGTGCTGGTCGATCGCCTTGGAGATCGCCTCCAGGTTCTTCGCCTCGGGGGAAGCCATGCGCGAAGTCTAGGGGCGTGCTGCCCGAACCATGAAACCCCAGCTTTCGGTACGTCCGGAGGCCTGGAGATCATTCTCACATGGACCCGAGCCCAGCCCGTCCATGAATGTGGTCCTACTCCTTGGTGCCGGCGCGACCGTTTCGGACGTCGCAACCCGCTCGGCGCAGGTTCGACCACCCCTTGACCGAGGTTTTTTCGGGGTCGCCAAGCGTGCTAGTCCGACACGGACAAGGGATGTTGCCGACTACATGGCAGCCGTGTACGAAAGCGACATCTTTGCTCCAGCCGAGGACTCTCTTGAGCGCGTCATGGGGCAGATCTATACCGACACCTTCAATCCTGGCCTCGAAAAGAAGGCAACTGAAGCTTTCCAGGCGCTACTTCGACTCTTTACCCGACGTATCGCGGACACGACGAACCAACTGAAACCGACAATACGACGGCTGCTCTACCGGATTCTCGTTAACTATCTCGAGGCTCACGTCCGTCCAGAGCAGATCACGATCATTACCTACAACCAGGACCTCCAAGCGGAGAAGTCGCTCTGCCTGATGAGCGAAGCCAAGAGATGGCAGGCCACCGCAGGGCAGATATTCAATTTTCCCGGCTGCTACGCCCTTGGCAAAAAGAAAGTCACGAAACCTACGAATAAAACGCCTTCTCGCAATCTCTTCAAATCCTCGGATGCAGTTGATGGCTGCATTCGTGTCCTCAAGCTACACGGATCGCTGAACTGGTACTCCTCGCATTCGACGCAGGAGCCATCTCCAACAGAAATGTTCGATCCGTCTCGTGAGCTGCGAATCACCCAGCGTCGGATCATTCCGGCGGACATGACCATCTCGGGTCAGCAGACCTCACATGCCTTGCCAGTAGTCGTCCCCCCCGTTACCCATAAGTCTGCGGTGCTGCACGACGATTTGAAGGACCTCTGGCGACTGGCCGAGCAAGCGCTTGAAGAGGCAGACGAAATTGTCATCTTCGGCTATTCCTGTCCGCCACTCGACTTCGAGAGCGCAAACCAGCTCAGACGGGCCAGTCGGGAGCACAGTGCGAGGATCTCCGTGATCGATCCCGACGGTCAAATCGCTGCCCGTTACATAGAGCTTATGAGCCCTGGCGGCCTGGCCTACTTCAGCTCGGCCCACGCCTTCCTTGACGCGAGACGGAATCCGGCAGCTTAGGGTTCATTGTGGATTGCCCCGGTTACAGCGTGCCGCCGGGATCGTAGGCCTCTCCGGGGGTGGCGCCCAGGGCGAGCAAGCGGAGGCCCTCGGGGCCGGCTGTGATCTTGCGCTTCACGGCCGGGCCGACCCGGGCGATGTGGTCTTGGTCGAGCGGGTATCGCTCGCCGTCGGCTTCGAGGGTCCCTGAGCCGCGCAGGGCGACGTAGACCTCCTCCTGGCCGAGCTGTTGTGGGCGCTCGGCGAACATCTGGCCGCCGATGCCCTCCTCGGAGTGGTCGTGCTCTGGGTATTCGTCGGCGCCGGGGTCCATCTCCTCGATCGAGATTCCGAGCGAGCTGACCCCGAGAGCGGCGGCGGCACGGCGGAGGCTGACCCTGTCGAAGCCCTGGAGAGCCTCGATCTCCTCGATCCGGGTGTGCGTCACGTCCGCGATGCGTGGAATCTACCCGCGCTCAGCTCCTTCAACCCCGTCCTCGCCTTCTCCTACCATCGGATCCGTGGCTTTTCAGCGCACCGTCGCACACCTCGAGAGTGAGCGTCTGAAACAAGTGGGGTGGATGCCGCAACCCTAAGCAGGAAGGTGCACGAAGAACGCTGCTAGTTCGGCATGTCGATCCGGGTCGTCTGGCCACTTGATCGCACATTTGAGCTCCCCGTCGTCCCCCGGGTCAAGCCAGCGCTCAAAAGATGGGTGGGCGGCTAGCACGGCTTTTGCTTTCTCAGTAACTGCGGCGATGTCTTTCCGGTTAACGAAGAAGATCAAAGCGAGCTTGCTGTCTCGCCAAGTCGCATAGCCAAGCAGTTGATCCAAGGCATCAATCGCCGCCTTTTCGCCTGCCCATCGCTTGCACTCGGCTATGAAGATGTTGCGATCCTCAACCCGGATCAAGATGTCGGTCTTCCCGTTCTTGTTGAACGCCTCCGCTTGCCCATCGCCTTCGTAGTGGGTGTTGAGCATGATCAACAGTGCATCCCTCAGTGCTTCCTCTTCAGCGCTGGCGTAATCGCCTGGAGTTCGCTCCATCGCTTTGACCCAGGATCGGATAACAGTCAGGGTGTGTTCATAGAGAGCCCCGACCATCGTGGGCTCAGCCGGGGTTGGCTTTGCGGCCTTGGCCTTCGGTCTTTCCGGAGTCGGCTTGCGCCGTACTACCGGGGCTTGGTAGGTCGTGGGCGCATCTCCCCGCTTCTTGACCTTGATGCCAAGATCGTCGAGATGTGAATGGTCGGCCAAGACCCGCTCTCGTCTTTGCGTGATAGCCCGACGAGCTTCATCAGCTAGTCCCCGGTTATGGCCGGCACAGTCCCGCGCAGCCCACTCAAGGTGCTGAGTGATACTGCTCACCAGCTTGTCTGCAATGGCTTTGATATTTGGTCGAGCGGTGTCCGTTGGATATTCAATCGGCAGCTGAATCTCCCCTTGGCGGACGAAGGCCCTAGGGGGATTCATGGTCCTGGTGCTTGCCTGCAACTTGAAAAGCATTCCGTCACCCGTGTAGGGGATCGATAGAAGGACTCTCCGTCCTCGCACGTAGGCCGGTTCGTGTGGATTGCTAATCGCCCGCCGCATGTACTCATGGGAAACATCCACGCTGATCTCGCCCTGGTCTTCGACTTCCATCTCGTCAGCCATAAGCGTTGGGCTCTCGACCGAGTACTCACCCACCAAGTAGTCGACCCACTCATCGATGTCGGTGTTGAGCAGATACTCCTCCGAAGCACCGTCGATCTCGGCCAGCATTTTGCGACGATGGGCCTCCAGAGATGGACGAAGCTCGCCGTCATAGAAAAGCAGTGGGATGTCGCCTGCGGACATAAAAACGCAATGTCAAGATTATGTTCCCGGGAAGACGTAAAAAAGAAGGGCACTCCTCCCTCTCCCCGTCCTCGGCCTCTCCTACCATCGGATCCGTGGCCTTTCAGCGCACCGTCGCCCACCTCGACATGGACGCCTTCTACGCCTCGGTCGAGCTGCGCCGCAGGCCGGAGCTCAAGGGCAAGCCGGTCGTCGTCTGCGGGTCGGGGCCGCGGGCTGTGGTGACGACGGCGAGCTATGAGGCGCGGAGGCTGGCGGGGATCCACTCGGCGATGCCGGCTGCGGTGGCGCGGCGGCGGCTGCCCGACGCGGTCTACCTGCAGCCGGACTTCTCGGCTTACAGAGAGGCCTCGGGGCAGGTGATGGCGATCCTGCGGCGCAACGCGGAGACGGTCGAGGTCGTCGGGCTCGACGAGGCCTACGTCGACCTGACCGGGATCTTCTCCCCCAAGGCGACGATGCGGCGGATCGCCGCCGAGATCCGGGAGGAGACCGGGCTGACCTGCTCGATCGGGATCTCCGAGAGCCGCATGCTGGCCAAGATCACCAGCGAGCTGGGCAAGCCCGCCGGCCTGGTCGTGCTCTCGCGGGAACAGGCCCTGGAGCGGTTCTCGGGCGAGTCCCCCGGGTTGATCCCGGGCATCGGGCCGAAGTCGGTCGCCAAGCTCGAGGCGATGGGCATCCGCACGCTTGCCGACCTGAGCTCCCGAGATACCGCCGCACTGGAAGGGGCCTTTGGGCCGCGACAGGGCCGCTGGCTGCATGACCGCGCCCGCTTCGTGGACGAGACTCCGGTCACCGTCTCGCGCGAGACCAAGTCGCAGTCAGCCGAGACCACCTTCGACGTCGACGTTCGCGACCGGGCCGAGATGGAGAGTCATCTCGTTCAGCTCGCCGAAGAGCTCTGCCGCCGCCTGCGCACGCGCCGGCTCGAAGGCCGCACGATCGGGATCAAGATCCGCCTCGACGACTGGACCAACGTGACCCGTTCGCACACGCTCGATGCGCCGACCAGCGACCCGGCCGTGGTCGTGCCGGTCGCCCTCGACCTGCTTCGCGCCTATGACCCACAGCGGCCGGTGCGGCTGCTCGGCATCCGGCTCGCGGGTTTCGACGGCGGGGCCGAAACGGCGGACGAGCCCGAGACCCCGCCGGGGGGCCAGCTGCAACTCGGCCAGGCCGCCTGAAGGCGTTCACCGCCGTTTC
>DASUIY010000217.1:0-2326 GCA_036279555.1 Solirubrobacterales bacterium
CGGGAAGAAGACCGGGTAACGGTTCGAGCGCACCCACTCGATCACTCGCCGCACCGCCTCGGGCCCGTGCTCGCGCGGCACCCCGTACTCCATCTCGGTGAAACGGACACGGCGCTCGTTGGCAAAGATCCGGTCGCTGCGGTCGGTCGCCTTACTGCCCGAGGCAAGCCAGGCGGCGAGGCGGGAGAGCGAGGGGATGGCTCGCGGCGCCGCCTTCCCAGCCGCGGAGATCGCCTCCAGCGCCCAGTTCTCGAGCACGACGTCGTTGAGATAGGCGGCCGCGCGGCCGCGCGGCCGCGGCGGCCCCTCCGTGCGGTTGCGCTCCAGCACCAGGGCGGAATCGGCGTAGGGGAAGGTGAAGAGCTCAAAGTGCTCGTTGGAGTCGGCCCCTTCCTGGAAGGCGTCGAGCACCTCCTCGCGCGGGCGCCGGGTATCGACCCGGTGCAGGGTGAAGGCCGGTACGCAGCGCAGGGTCACCGCCGCGATCACGCCGAGCGAGCCGATCCCGACCCGCGCCGCCCGCAGCAGATCGGGGTCGGCGCCGGCGCTCAGCTCGCGCACCGAGCCGTCGGCCAGGACCAGCTCCAGCGCCTCGACCTGGGAGGAGATGTTGCCCAGCTTCGCACCGGTCCCGTGCGTGCCGGTCGAGATCGCCCCGGCGATCGTCTGGCGGTCGATGTCGCCGAGGTTCTCCATCGCCAGCCCGAGCCGGTGCAGCTCCCCGTTGAGATCGGCCAGCACCGTGCCGGCACCCACCCTGACCAGGCCGGAGCCGGGGTCGGCGTCGATCACGCCGCTGAGCGCGCTGACGTCGACCATCGTGCCGTCGGTCTTCGCCGCCTCGGTGAAGGAGTGGCCCGAGCCGGCAACCCCGACCTTGCGCCCGGCGGCGACCGCCCTGCCGACCGCCTCGGCGAGCTCCTCGCGCGTGCCCGGGCGCACCAGCTCCAACGGCGTGCAGGCCTGGTCGCCGGCCCAGTTGCGCCAGCTGGGCCCAGATCCCCCCCGCTCACCGCTCGACGAAGCCATTCCTCGCGGAGCCTAACCTCCTCCACCCTCAGCGGGGCGAATCGCGGAGGGCGCAAGAGCGCGGAGGGAGTAGGCGACCGTGAAGAGCAGCAGAGCGGCGATTCCGAACCCGGGTGTCGCGTTACCCGCCACGCCCGCGAGGGCTCCGCCGGCAAGGCCGCCGGCGACCTGACCGAGCGCCCAGGCCATGTTGGAGAGGCCGGCGGCGAACCCCTGGTGAAGCCGGCTCGACTCCGCCGTCTCCGAGAGCATGGTCAGGGCCGGCGTGAAGCAGATGCCACCGCCAAGGGAGGTCAGCATCAGCCCGGCCATCACCACCCCCATGGTCGCCCCGACGGCGACCGCGACCATTGCCACCGAGCAGATGCTGAGGCCGATTGCGAACGGGATCCTGCGCCCCGCCCGGTCGGAGTAGCGACCGGCAAGCGGCGCCAGCAACGCCTCCAGGGCGGCTCCCGCGATGAAACCCCCGGCGATCAGCGCGTGGCCGCCGCCCAGATCGGCGATCTGCAGCGGCGCCAGCACCTCGACCGCGCCGAACATCACCGATGGAACTGCGACGAACGCGGTCCCGAGGAGGATCGGCCGACTGAAGATGATCTCGGCAATCTCACGCAGCGGCTGTCGCTCGGGCGGCTCGGCCTCCGGCAGCCTCGCGGCGAGGGCCGCGAGCACGATCGCAACCACGAGCACGCCGCTGAACACGAGCTCGGTCCCGACCTCTGCGGCGAAGGCACCCAGCGCCGGGCCGAAGAGGGCGCCGCCCACGGCCGTTCCCAGCGCCGTGCCGATGACCGCGCCGCGCCGCTCCGGCGGGGCGGTCGTGACCAGCCAGGTAAGTGCGCCCGCCCAGATCAGGGCGCCCGAGGCCCCCTGGACGAAACGGGCGAGATCCAGCAGGAGGTACTCGTGGGCGAAGCCGAAGGCGACGCTGGAGCACCCGAGCAGCAACAGCCCGCCGATGACCGTCCGTCGGGGGCCGACGCGCGCAGCGAGCAGGCCTGCGGGCAGGGAGAAGGCCAGGGTTCCGGCGGCGTAGGCGGCAGACAGGATCCCGGCCTGGGCCTTGCTGAGCCCGAGCTCGGACACGTAATCCGGCAGCAGCGGCGCGATGGCCGAGAAGAAGACGACGTCGAAGAAGACCATCGCCGAAGCAAGTACGAGCAGTCGGCGCATTGCAGACAATACAATCATCTAGAGCGATCTCGGTCGCGTGCCATGACGTCTAGCATCGACCGATCGCTACCAACCTGGAGGGGTGGCAGAGCGGTTGAATGCACCGGTCTTGAAAACCGGC
>DASUIY010000218.1:0-3200 GCA_036279555.1 Solirubrobacterales bacterium
GGGGGAAGGGGGGGCGCTGCGGGCGGACGCACAGCGTCCGTCCTCGACCCCCCCAACCCCCACGCCACCCGCGGGAGTGGCGCTCAGCATGACGCGATCAACTCCCTGTCCCCCGGAGCCTTACCGCTCCAAGGATGAGAAACGCGAGGCCGAGCAGGGTTCCGATGGAGAAGAGGCCGCCGCCGTTGGCGAAGGTGCTTATGAGGATTGCGGCGCCCAGCGCTAGGAAGACGAGGGAGAGGGCGCGGACGGAGCCGCGGTAGATCCGTTCGGGCGAGCCCACCCCTGCGATTCTACGGCCGGGTCGGAGACGACGATGACGCGGCAGGGGCGCTGGCCGAGCACGGTCTGCAGCGTCTTGTCGTAGAGCGGGCGGCCGTTGCGGTAGCGCAGGCCGACGACCACCGCCGCAGCCGAGATCAGCTCCGCCTCGTCGGCGATCGCGTAGCCGGCCTGACCGGGACGGACACGCTCGACGTGACCGGTCACCCGCTGGCCGCCGATCAGCTTCGCCTGCTCGATCTTGCTCTGCGCCTCGGATTCCTGCGCGGGCAGCTCGGTGTCCAGGGACAGGTTGGTGGGCACGGTCAGCATCGAGTGGATGTGGATGCCCCGGCGGCGCTTGGACGCCAGCTTCACCGCGGTGGCGACCATCTCCTCAGAGAACGGCTCGCCGTCCTCGAAGGCGACCAGGACGCTGCGGTACTCGATCTCCTCGACCCCGAGCGGCTCAGGCGTCAGGACCTTGACCGTCTCGGTGAGCGGCAGGCGCTGGCTGCGGCGGTAAAGCACGTAGACGATCAGCCCGAAGGCCATCCAGCCGAGCCCGACGGCGAGCGTACGCGGGTTCAGCGCCATCACCACGATCCAGGCCGCAAAGGTGCCGAGGCCGCCGAGAACCGCGGTGAGCGGCATCTCGACGCCAAAGGCCCGGAAGTTGAGTGGGGGCTTCCAGGGGCGCTCGACGTCTCCGTTGTTGCGCCGCAGCTGGATCACCGAGACGTGGGCGATCGTGAAGGACAGCATCGCGCCGAACGAGTACATCGTCGCCAGGAAGTCGGTCTGCCCCGGCAGCAGGGTGATCATCGCTATCGCGGAGAAGACGAGGATCGCAATGTAGGGGGTGCGGTAGCGAGGGTGGACCTGGCGCAGCCGTTCGGGCAGCTGGCGGTGCTGGCCCATCGAGTAGGTGAGGCGGGAGACCCCGATCAGGCCGGCGTTGGTGGCGATCAGGAGGATCACCGCGGCGAGCACGCCGACGTAGAAGCGCAGCGCTTCCGTTGGGCCGTGGCTGAGGCCGAGGTTCTCGACGATCCCGAGGATCGGGTCGTTGGCGAACTGGGTGCCGAGGGCGGTCGTGTACTGGCCCGCGGCGTCCTGGGTCACCGGCATCGCCGAGAGCGCCACGACGGGGATCAGCAGGTACAGGCCGAGCACCGCGACGACGGTGAGGCCGACGCTGCGGGGGATCGTCCGCGCCGCGTCCTTCGCCTCCTCGGCCATGTTGGAGATCGTCTCGATCCCCGTGTAGGCGATCATCCCGACCGCGACCCCGAGGGCGAAGTCGCTCCAGGTCGGAGCGACGCCGAGGTGGATGTTGTCGATCAGGATCTCCGGGCTGAGGACGAGGAAGACCCCGATCCCGACCAGCACCACCTGGGTGGCAAGGTCCGCCACGGCCAGGACCAGGTTGAGCTTCGCCGACTCCTGCGAGCCGCGGATGTTGAGCAGCGCCAGGGCCACGATCAGCACCGCGCCGCCGATGATGTCGCCCGGCGCCTCGCCGAGGGGCGCCCAGAAGACGGCCAGGTAGTGGGGGACGAAGTAGGCCGAGATCGCGACCGTGATCACGTAGTTGAGCATCTGGCCCCAGGCCGCGACGAAGCTGACCAGCTCGTTGAAGGCGTGGCGGGCGAAGCTGGAGGAGCCGCCGGCCTCCGGGTACATCACCGTCGCCTCGGCGTAGGTAGCCGCGGTAGCGGCGAAGATCAGGCCGGAGATGACGAAGGCGACCGGCGTCAGGCCCAAGGCGAAGGCAGCGGTGACGCCGAGCGCGTAATAGATGCTCGAGCCGACGTTGCCATAGGCCGCGGCGAAGAGGCCGCCGACGCCGTGAACGCGACTCAGCGACTCGTCGCGGGGAATCCGCTGCGCCATCTGTTCCTGGGCTGGGTGGCCGTCATCTAGATGGTTGATTCCACGGCCGCGTGGGACTGGGGGCGCGCGTGGCCAAGCAGATCAAGGACGCAGGGTGCAGCCTTTGGCGGCGCCAAAGGCAAACCCGAGGACGCAGAGATGCGCAGTGCCATGCGCGGCATCCAGGCGTGCGGGGTCGTGGGATCAATCATCTAGGCCGAATATACGGACGCGGTCGGTGCCCGCCGCACGTGGGCGCGGCCCAGGCCGGCCGGCGAATCGCAGCCGCAGAGCGCGAGCGCCAGCTCCAGCTCCGAGCGCAGCAGCTCCAGGACCCGGAGCGCCCCGGGCTCGCCCCCCACCGCGAGCCCCCAGAGCGCCGGCCGTCCGACCAGCACCGCGTCGGCGCCGAGCGCGAGGGCGACGGCCACGTCCGTCCCACGCCGCACCCCACCGTCGACGAGGACGGCACTCCGGCCTTCGACCCCGTCGACCACCTCGGGGAGCACATCGGCGGTAGCCGGAACGCAGTCGAGCTGGCGACCGCCGTGGTTGGAGACGACGATCCCCGCGGCGCCGTGCTCGACGGCGAGCATGGCGTCCTCGGCGGTCAGGACGCCCTTGACCAGGACCGGGACGCTGCACTCGGACGCCAGCTCCTCCAGATCCGCCCAGCCCAGCGCCGGGTCCATCAGGGCGAAGGTTTCCTCGATCGTCACCGCCCGCTCGGAGCCGAGCGCCGCCTGGACGCTCGGGACGCCAAGGCCCTCGGGGATCTTGAAGCCGGTCCGCAGGTCGCGCTCGCGGCGCCCGCTGCGGGGCGCGTCGACGGTGACGACGATGGCCTCGAAGCCGGAGTCGATCGCCTCCTCCATCAGCGCCAGCGTCACCCCCTCGTCGCGGAAGCAGTAGAGCTGGAACCAGCGCCGGCCCCCTGGCACGGCGGCGGCCACCTCACTCGGCCGGGCGGTGGCCAGGGTCGAGAGGCACATCACGGTGCCGGCCGCAGCCGCGGCTCGCGCCATCGCCAGCTCACCGTCCGGGTCGACCAGCCGCTGGTAGGC
>DASUIY010000219.1:0-3000 GCA_036279555.1 Solirubrobacterales bacterium
CTGGCAGGGCTGGATCCTCTCCCGCCTCGGCGCCTTCCCTATCCGGCGCGGCGAGTCCGACGAGGACTCGGTGGAGACCGCACGCCAGGTGGTCGAACGGGGTGGCGCCGTCTGCATCTTCCCCGAGGGCACCCGGATCCGCCGCGGCTCGCTGGCCGAGCCCAAGCGCGGCGTCGGCCGCCTCGCGCTGCAGACCGGCGCGCCGGTGGTCCCGGCGGCCGTGCTCGGCACCGAACACGTGCGCCGCGGCTGGCGGATCCGCCCGCGCAAGGTCCGGGTCCGTCTAGGAAAGGCGATGACCTTCCCCCGTGCCGAGGATCCATCGCGGGGCCTGGCCGCAACGGTGACCGGCCGGATCTGGCCCAACGTCGAGCTCCAGTGGGAGGACCTCGGCGGCTTGCCGCCGATGCGCCGCGCGGCGGTGATCGGCGCCGGCAGCTGGGGCACCGCCCTCGCCGTGCTCTTCGCACGCGGCGGTCTCGAGGTCCAGCTGGCGACCCGCACCGCCGAGCAGGCGGCCGAGCTCGGCGAGGCGCGCGAAAACCGCCGCTACCTCGAGGGCGTGCGCCTGCCCGACTCGGTCCAGGTCCGGCACGCGTCCGAAGTCGAGCTGGCGGGTCTCGACCTGGTCTGCCTGGCGATCCCCTCGGGTTCGCTGCCGCAGGCGGTCGGCAGCATCGCCGACCGGGTCGGCGCCCGCGCGGCGGTCCTGCTTCTGACCAAGGGCTTGGTCGCGCCGCAGGGCCGGCTTCCAGCCGAGTACGTCGGCGAGCGAGTGCGGGCACGCGCGATCGCCTCCCTGGGCGGGCCGGCGCACGCCCGCGAGGCCGTCTCCGGCTCTGCGGCGCTCGTTCTCGGTTCCGCCGACGACGACCTGCGCGACCAGCTCGGCGGCGTCTTCGACCGTGCCGGCTTGTTCTGCGAGCGCTCGCGCGACGTGGTCGGGGTCGAGATGGCGGGAGCCGCGAAGAACGCCGCCGCCCTTGCCGCTGCCGCCGCCGAGCCCCACGGCCTCAACGCGGCCGGTATCGCCGCCGCCCAGGTATGGCGCGAGTGCATCGGCCAAGCGGTCGATCGCGGCGCCGAGCTCGAGACGTTCGCCGGCCTCGCCGGCGTCGGCGATCTCACCGCGACCGTGATGGCGCCGGAGGGCCGCAACCGTCGTGCCGGAGAGCTGCTCGGGCGTGGCACCCCGGCGAGCGAGATCCCCGGAATCATCGGCCAGGCGTCAGAGGGCCTCGACGCGGTGCCGCTGCTGGCGGCGGCGTCCGCGGCGGCGGGCGGCAAGGCGGAGGCGCTGTCCGGCCTGGCTGCGCTGATCGGCGGTGAGATCGACGCCGATGCCTGGGTAGCCGGTCTGCGCCGGGTCGAGCGTGCGCGGGAGGCAGCGTGATGCAACTAGGCTTGAGTCGTGAGCGCTGCGGAGAACGTCGAGCCGGCGAGCCTCGACCCGGCCGCGAAGGCGGAGCTGGACCGGGCTTTCGAGGATCTCTACCGGGCGCACCTGCGCGACGTCTACTCCTATGCCTACTACCGGGTCGGCAACCAGCACGACGCCGAGGACCTCACCGAGCAGGCATTCCTGCAGGCATACAGGCACTTCGATCGCGCTCGCCGCGAGTCCGATGGGCGGCCGCTGCGCCCCTGGCTGATCCGCATCGCCCACAACCTCGCCTCGAACTACTACCGCGATCGCTCGCGCCGGCCGCAGACCTCGCTGGAGGTCGCCGACCCGATTCCCACCCGGCACGGCACCGAGGCGATAGCGGAGGGGCGCGAGGAGCTGCGGCAGGTGATGGCGAACCTCGAGAAACTCTCCGACGACCGCCGCGAGGTGCTGATCATGCGCTTCGCGCTCGGCATGGACAATCGCGAGATCGCCCGCGCCCTCGGCCGCAGCGACGGGGCGACCAAGGTGCTGATACACCGGGCGATCAAGCAGCTGCAGGAGGAGATGGCCGATGAGTGAGGCCCAGCGACTGAGCGGCACCACCTGGGACGTCGAGCATCTTCTTGCCGATGCGCTGCGGCCGATGGAGCCTCCCGAGCGCCTCTCCGGCCGGCTCGAGGACACCCTCTCCGCGGTGACGCAGGCGGCTGCGGAGGAGCTCTCGGACTGGGCCGAGGAGCTTTCCGAGAGCGAGCTGCGCGCGCTCCGCGACCCGCGCAACTGGGTGCGTCCGGTGTTCGCCGTCGGCGCGGGTGGGGCCGCCGCCGGCGCCCTCGTGCTGCTCGAGGCGCGCCGGCGGAGCCAGCGGCAGGCCAGGGGCCGGTTTCAGGCCCTGACCGGTCGCCTCAGGTAGCGGGAGCCGCCCTCTCCCTCTCCATGCTCACTGGCGTCGCCATCGCCGCGCCGACGCCGAGCAGGCCGAGGATCAGGTGCAGGACGTTGTCCTCGGTGTTGACCGGGATGAAGCCGAGGATCGAGTCGCCGCTGCCGATGATGAATCCCCAGGCGGCAACCACCAGGTAGACGATCCCCAGCCCGAGCGCGTACTGGCGGGCGGCATAGCCGGCCACGAGCAGGCCGATGGCGCCGGTGAGGATGTGGACGATGTTGTGCCAGGCGTTGACGGCGAGGATGCCGAACACGTCGTCGACGTTGCCGGGCGAACCGAACGATGCGCTGTAGAAGAAACCGATGATGCCGGCGATGACGAGGACACCGCCGACGAGGGTCGCGTAGAGCCTCGCGGGACTTGCGCCTTCCATTCCCATCCTCCTTCGGTCGAAGGGATTGGCTTACGACGATTGTAGGCTCCCGTCTCCTCGATGGCGCAAACTTGCTACCGGCACCCGAACCGCGAGACGGCCGTCTCCTGCTCCTCCTGCGGGCGGCCGATCTGTCCCGATTGCATGACGCCGACGCCGGTCGGGATGCGCTGCCCGGAGTGCGCCAGCCAGCGCACCCGCGTCGTGCGGGGGGTGGGGGAGGCCGGCCTGTTCGCCAGCGCTCCGGCGACGTTCGTCTTGATCGCGCTGAACGCGGCGGCGTTCCTC
>DASUIY010000220.1:0-3512 GCA_036279555.1 Solirubrobacterales bacterium
CCTCCACACCGTCAGCGGCGGTCTCCTGATCGCCTTCGGCCTGGCCCAGCGCCCGCCGCCACTCGCTCCCTGAGCCAAGCAGGGAACCGGCGCGGGGATCGTCCCGTGTCACGAGTCAAGGAGCGAGAAATGAATTCGAACATCGCACGCGTGGCGGCCGGGATCGCGGCCGTCGCAGTAGCAGTCCTCTTGCTGGTGGTGCTGAAGGACGACGGGGGAGACAGGGAGGCCGCTTCGACCCCGACGGCGATTACCGACTCGGCGCCGGGTACGACCACGTCGCCCCCGGCCAAGGCCGAGATCCCGACGATCGTCGTCGAAGGCGGCAAGCCGGTCGGCGGGGTCAAGGACCTCAGCTTCGAGGAGGGGGACCGCATCCGCTTCGAGGTGGAATCCGACGTCAGCGACGAGATCCACGTGCACGGCTATGACCTGATGAAGGACGTCGAGGCAGGCGGATCGGTCACGTTCGACTTCCCGGCGACGATCGAAGGCGTGTTCGAGGCCGAGCTGGAGGAGCTCGAGCAGCCGATCGCGGAGCTGACCGTCAACCCATGAGCGCGGAGCGAGCAAGCGTGCATATCTGGTTCTTCGCGCCGCGAGCGAAGCGCGAAAATTCGTGACTAGCGGGTTCCTGCTACCGGTCGCGCATGCTCTGGCCTCGCGGCAGGACCTGCCGATTCCCGCCTGGCTGTTCGCCTGGGGTGCGTCGATCGTCCTGATCGTCTCTTTCTTCGCGCTCTCGGTCGCCTGGCGCACGCCGAGGTTCGAGCGGGACCGCTGGCGCCCGCTCGGCGCGCGCCTCTCGCGTGTCCTGCTCGGCCGCCCCGCGCAGCTGTTGTGCGGGGCGGCGGGCGTCTTCCTTCTCGGGGTCGCGATCTACGCCGGGCTGCGGGGGACCGAGGCTCCCGACCGGAACTTCGCCCTCACCTTCATCTTCGTCACCTGCTGGCTCGGCTTTCCGCTGTTCAGCGTTCTCCTCGGGGACGTCTTCAGGCCCTTCAACCCGTGGCGGGCGATCGGTCGTGGGGTCGGCGGGGCTTTCACGGCCTTCGCCGGCCAGCGGCCCGCACACCTCGCCTACCCCGATGCGCTCGGCCGCTGGCCGGCTGCGGTCGGCCTTCTGGCCTTCGTCTGGATGGAGGTCGTCTACGGCACCAGCGGCGGCGTCGCCGTCGGCGTCTTGCCGGAGACCACAGCCACGGCCGCCCTGTTCTACACCGCCTACACGCTGGCGATGATGGCGTTGTTCGGGGTCGAGAAGTGGTGCAGGACAGGAGAGGTCTTCTCCGTCTACTTCGGGATGTTCTCCCAGCTCGGGGTGTTCGCGACCAAGGACGAAAGGCTGGGCCGGCGCATGCCGCTGGCCGCGGCGACGCACTGGGCGACGGTCCCGGGCTCGCTGGCGGTCGTGATCGCCTCGATCGCCACGACCAGCTTCGACGGCGCCCAGGAGGGCGCCTTCAAGGGGGCGATCGAACAGACCTTCGACTGGCTCGCCGGGACGGGCCTCAGCCTGACCGCCTCGCTTCGCCTCACCGACACGATCTTCCTCCTGCTCTGCTTCGCCGGCGTCGCCGTCATCTACCTGATCGGCGTGAAGGGGATGGAGTCGGTCCGCGGTGCGCCGCCGTTCGCGAAGCTCCGCTCGGGATTCGCCCACACCCTGATCCCGATCGCCTTCGCCTACCTGGTAGCCCACTACTTCAGCCTCTTCGTCTTCCAGGAGCAGGCCCAGTTCACCTACCTGCTCTCCGATCCCCTCGGGACCGCGACGACCGACCTCTTCGGCACCGCATCGGGAGGCATCGACTTCAACGTCCTCACCGCCAACGCGATCTGGTACGTCCAGGTGGGGGCGCTGGTGATCGGGCACGTCGTCGGCCTGACCCTCGCCCACGACCGCGCGACTGCCTACTGGGGGGACTTTCGCCAAGCCGCGCGTTCGCAATATTGGATGCTCGCGGTCATGGTGTCCTTCACCTGCTTCGGGCTTTTCCTGCTCTCGGCGGGAAACTCCTGACGAACCCGCTTTTTGCGGAGAGTAGGCGAATCACACACGGATTTCTACCGATGAAAGTCCGTTCACATCTGGTTTACTGGAAACGAGTCTTTCACTTTGACTCTCCTTCCCCTTTGTCGCACCGGGGCCGCTGCTTGCAAGGCCAGCGGTCTTGGTGCACACAGGGGCCATACTTTTGGAATGGCGGCCCTGCTCCCCCTCGCGCACGTCACCCACTGGCTCTGGGTCCTCTACGTGCCGCCGATCCTAATAGTCCTAGCCTCGATCATCCGCACCAAGCTCTCGGAAAATCGCGCTGGCCGAGACGAAAAGACGCCCGCTGGGGGAGCCGGCAGGGAAAGCTGACGCTCCTCGCGGCGGGTGGCGCGGATTTGGGGGACCACCCCGAGGACGCTTTAGCGACCGCAGGGGTGGTGGCACCAAATTCGTGACAGGACCGCCGCGCCTACGGGCTAGGTCAATATCTCTTGGAGTCGTCGCTCCAAGGCGGCCGAAACCTCGTCTCTAACCGGTCCCTCGGCCAGCCGTTCCACGAGAGACTCGAGGAACCCTTCGACGATCAGCGACTTCGCCTCGGCGGGGCCCAGGCCGCGCGAGGTGAGGTAGAAGAGCTGGTCGCGGTCGATCTGGGCGACCGCCGCCGCGTGGGTGCAGCGCACGTCGTCGGCGAGGATCTCCAGGCCCGGGATCGCGTCGGCGTGGGCATCGGTCGAGAGCAGCAGGTTGCGGCACTCCTGGAAGGCGTCGGTCTGCTGGGCGCCGGGATCGACTTTGATCATCCCGCGCCAGACCGCGGTCGCCCCGGCGGCGAGGACGCCGCGAAAGGCGAGGTCCGAGTCGGTGTTCGGCGCCGCGTGCTCCTGCGTGGTGTCGTAGTCGAGGTGCTGCCCGGCACCGCCGGCGTAGCCGCCGGTGACCCGTGCCTCGGAGCCGGCGCCGGCGAGCTTGGTCTCCATCCGCACCTTTCCCCGGGCCGAGCCGAATCCGAGCGCGGCCCACTCGAGCCGGCCGTCGCGCTCGACCTGGGCGCGCTGCGTGGCGAAGATCCAGGACGACTCGGAGATGTCCTGGGTGCTGGCGTAGCGAAGGGTGGCTCCCGGGCCGACGCTCAGCTCGACCACGGCGTTGAGCAGCGCGTCGACGTCGTCGCCGGGCGAGGACCAGTGCTCCCACACCTCGGCCTCGGCGCCCTCCTCGAGGACGACGAGCGTGCGCCAGTTGACGGCGGCGCCGCTGCGCTCGAGCGGGGTCTCGATCCGGATCGGGTCGGCGACCTTGACGCCCCGCGGCACGTGCACGAGGACGCCGTCGCGCCGGGAGGCGTCGTTGCGGGCGACGAACGGGTCGCCGGCGTCGACCAGCGACCCGAGGGCCTCATCGAGGAGCTCGGCGTGGGACTCGGCCGCCTCGTCCAGCGAGATGACGGTTGCGCCCTCGGCCCCCCGGACCGAGGCCCCCGCTGCTCCCGGCTCGTAGGCGTCGACGTCGA
>DASUIY010000221.1:0-4874 GCA_036279555.1 Solirubrobacterales bacterium
GCTCGATCTCCTCGACGATCCGGTCCCGCATCGTCGTCGGCGAGACCAGCACCTTGCGGTACTCGGCCGGGCGCCCGTACCCGGTGAGGAAGTTGAACATCTCGGCGACGTCGGCGCCGATCTCCTCGTCGGCGGTGAAAAGCCCGAAGTCCGTGTAGAGGCGGGCGGTCTTGGGGTGGTAGTTGCCGGTGCCGATGTGGACGTACTCGCGCACCCTGTCGCCCTCGCGCCGGGCGACGAGGGTCGCCTTCACGTGCGTCTTCAGCCCCGGGATCCCGTAGACGACGTGCGCGCCGGACTCCTCCAGTGACTTGGCCCAGGCGATGTTGGCCTCCTCGTCGAAGCGGGCCTTCAGCTCGACCATGCAGACCGCCTGCTTGCCGCGTTCGGAAGCGCGGATCAGCGAGGGGACCAGCGGAGAGTCGTCGCTGGTCCGGTACACCGTCTGCTTGATCGCCAGCACGTCGGGGTCGGCGACAGCCTGCTCGACGAAGCGCTCGACCGAGGTCGCGAACGAGTCGTAAGGATGGTGGACGAGGATGTCGTAGTTGCGGATCGCGGCGAAAATGTCGACGGGTTCGTCGTCCTCGCCCTGCAACCGCGGCTGGGTCACCGGCGTCCAGGGCGAGTAGCGCAGCTCGGCGTGGCCGGGGACGTCGGCGACCGCGGTGAGGTCGGCGAGGTCGATCAAGCCGTCGACGTCGTAGACCTCGCGATCCTCGAGCCGCAGCGCATCGATCAGTTGCTGGCGCAGCTTCGGGTTCATCCCGGCGGCGATCTCCAGTCGCACGACCTCGCCGAAGCGGCGGCGCCGGATCTCGTCCTGGACCGCCTGCAGCAGATCGTCGGCCTCGTCGGAGACGGTGAAGTCGGCGTCCCGGGTGACGCGGAAGTAGCCGTGGTCGACCACCTCGGTGCCAGGGAAGAGCACGTCGAGGTTGGCGGCGATCGCCTCCTCCAGCGGCACGAAGGCCTTGCCGTCGTCGCCGACCGGCAGGAAGCGGCCGAGCAGCTCCTTCGGCACCTTGACGCGGGCGATGATCTCCGTGCCGCTGTCGGGATCGCGCAGCAGCACGCCGAGGCTGAGCGAGAGGTTGGAGATGTACGGAAAGGGCCGGCCGAGGCCGATCACCAGCGGCGTCAGCGCCGGGAAGACCTGCTCGTGGAAGCGTTCGTCGATTTCGCGCCGCTCCTCCGAGGTCGCCGAGTCGAGCGTGACGATGCGGATCCCGTGCTGCCCCAGCGCCGGCCGGATCTTGCCCTCGAAGCAGCGGTGCAGGCGCCGGTCCAGCTCCAGGACCCGGGCCTGGATCGCGTCGATCTGCGCGCCGGGGGCGAGGCCGTCGGGACCGCGCGCGTCGATCCCGGCGTCGAGCTGGTCGAAGAGGCCGGCCACCCGGACCATGTAGAACTCGTCCAGGTTGGAGGCGTAGATCGCGCAGAAGCGGACCTGCTCCAGCAGCGGCACCTCGGGGTCTTCCGCCAGCTCGAGCACCCGCTGGTTGAAGTCGAGCCAGGAGAGCTCGCGATTGAAGTAGAGAGCGGGATCGTCGATCCGCCAATCGTACTGCCGCGATGCCGCCATCCCACCGGCCCTCAGGCGGCGCGGGCCGATGCTTGCCGGGTGGCCTGGGCGGTTTCTCCGAGGGCGCGGCTGTAGCCAGTCGAGAGTTGCTCGAGGGCAAGCTCCCAGGACCGGCTGCGCGCCGCGCGGGCGGCGGAGGCGCCGAGGTGACGGCGCAGCAGCGGCGAAGCGGCGAGCTGCAGGACGGTGCCGGCGACGTGATCGGCGTCGGCCTGGCAGAGCATCCCCGTATGGCGGTTCTCGACCAGCGAGGCAGGCCCGCCCTCGGCGACCGCGACGACGGGCACCCCGCTGGCGCCGGCCTCGAGCACGACCTGGCCGTAGGTGTCGGTGGTCGAGCAGAAGAGGAAGAGATCGGCGCTCGCGTAGGCCCGCGCCAGATCCTCGCCCTCGAGCCAGCCGAGGAAGGTCGCGTGCTCGCCGAGGCGGACCCGCAGCTCGGCCTCCTCGGGGCCGCCGCCGGCGAGCAGGAGGTGCAGGCGGGGGTCGGAGCGGCGTGCGCGCAGAAAGCTCTCGGCAAGCAGGTCGGCGCCCTTCTCACGGGTGAGCCGGCCGGCGTAGAGGACCTTGATCTCGCCCGGGTAGTCCTGCCGAGCGGCCTTACCCGGATCGAAGCGGGAGACGTCGACGCCACGCTCCCAGCGCCCGAGCCGGGCCGGGTCGACGCCGAGCGCGAGCAGAGAGCGGTCCGCCGCCGGGCTCGGCGAGAGGACCAGCGAGGGAGCGCGGTAGAAGGCGCCGACGGCCATCTGCGCCATCGACTCGAGCCCGCCGTCGCCGCTGCGCATGCCGGCGTAGGTTGCCAGCTCGGTGTGGTAGCTGGCGATCAGCGGCGTTCCCGCAACCCGGCTGAGCAGCGTGGCGGCGACCCCCGCCGGGCCGGGGGCGGTGACGTGGACGGCCTCGTAACGGCCCTCGGCGAGCGTCTCGACCAAGCCGGGGAGACCTGGGACGCCGAGGCTCAGCCCGGCGTAGAAGGGGACCTCGAGCTCAGCCGCAGCCGGCAGCCGCCGGTCGACGCCGGGATCGGTGCCGACGACCTCGATCTCGAAGCCGGGCACACCCAGCTCGCGGATCTTCTCGATCGTGGCGGTGACGCCGTGCATGGCGCCGATCCCGTCGACGATCAGCGCCACCCGACGCCGCTCGCCCGGCCGTGGTGCGAGCTTCGCCTTCTCGGCGCCGAGGAAGGCCGTTGCCGGTGCGTAGGGAATTGCCGGGACCAGTGCCTCGAAAAGGGCTCCGAAGGCGGTGCCGAGGTCGCCGCGCGAGACAGCGGCGGAGCCATCGTCAATCGCGACACGCAGGCGCCGCTCGTGGGTGCGACGGGCGCGGCGGTAGAGGTCGGCGTGGGAGAAATCGTCTCCCTGCAGGTAAATGAGCAGGTCGCGGCCGCGCAGGTCGAGGTCGACCGAACGCAGCCAGGCCTCGAGCAGAGCGCGGGCATCGCCGGGGCCGATGTCGGCGGAGACCTCGCCTTCGCGCTCGGCGCACTCGCCGATCACTCGCTGGGCGATCTTCAGCACCGCCCCCGGGTCCACCGTTCCGGTGCGCCTTTTCCGGTCATAGACCGGAAAAGGCGCACCGGAAGCGGGGAACTCGAGGGCGCGGGTCGCGAGGGCGATCGCAGTGTGCGCCCACTTGGCGGCGCTGCCCTGCTCGCCGCCGGCGACCGCGTTGCCCTCGCGCACCTGCCGCAGAAACTCTTCCGGCGTGGATGCCGACGGCACCTCGGTGAAGGTGCGGCCGATGTCCACGCCGGCATGATCGTCGGAACCGCCGATTCCCGTACCCCCATGCGTCTCGGTGTAGATCGCCGCGGGCATGTTCAGCTCCGCTGCCCGAGAGCCGTTGCGCACCTCCCAGACCCCGAAGAGCTCGGCGAGACGGCGGCGGTGCCGAGGTGCGAGCGGCGCCGCGACGTTGTAGAAGGGGTGCGCGAGCGCGCAGGCGATCTCGTTCTCGTCAAGGTATGCGGCGCAGGCCTCCAGATCGCCGGCGTGCGCCTGCAGCCACTCGTGGTCTCCGGGAGTGATCCCGTAACAGAGGACGTGAACCGCCTGGGGCTCGCCGGCGAAGCGGGCGGTCAGCTCCTCGGAGACGAAGCAATCGGGACGGTCGGCCAGCTCCAGGCAACCGTCGATCGTGTCGTGATCGGTGATCGTGACGAAGTCCATCCCCCGCCGCTTGGCCAGCTCGTAGACCTCCTCGGGCGGCGTCGCGCACTCGGGAAGCCCCAGCGAGCGCTGCACCCCGAGTCGCGAGAATTGCGAGGCGGTGGAGTGGCAATGCATGTCTACTCGGGAAATCATCGGCGTCTCCCTGCTGATAGTCGATCTAGTCACCACCAAGATTTCGCCATGAGCAGGGAAAACTTGTGAACGAATGGCCAACCCGCCGTGAACATCCGGTGACCCAGAGCGCTTTCCGTATTGACCGTCACATAGACGGCGAATGCAGTTCGAGTGACTAGAGCACTGACCGCAGAGCGGCCCAGGTGCCCTTGCTGACCTCGGCCTGCCAGAGCGCGACGAAGTCGTGGAAGAGACGCTCGCGGCGGTCGCGCAGGATCGCAGCCAGCGACTCGACGCCCTCGGCTTTGGGCAGCATCAGGTCGCAGTCGTGCAGGTCGCCGAGGACCGACTGGAGCCGCTTGGCGGCATCGCGCGCCGTCTTCGCCTCCTCGCCGATGCACGGCCCGACGACCTCCAGCACGTAGCGCAGCCGCTTTGCCGCGATCCGCATGTCGTGCTGGGCGGTCACGGCGTCGGGTGCCAGCGCCTCACCGGCGAAGCCGCGCAGCTCGTCGAGCCTGGTCTGGGCTATGCGCGAAACGTTTGGGCCCAGCGGAGCCGCCGGATCGAGGCCCTCGACCTCACGCGCCTTCATCCTCCACCTCCTCGACCAGCTTGGCGAGGCGGCGGCGCAGCTTCTTCAGCCGCTTGGCGGAGACGAACGGGGCGAGCGCCTCGTTTGCTTGCAGCTGCCCGGCTCGCGATTCCCCGATCAGGCTTGCCAGGGCATCCCGGTCCTCTTCCGCGACATCGTCCGCGAGGTCCTCCAGGCGCCCGATTTCGACATCGCGGTCGCGGCGGGCGCCGAGCGCGTCGGCCAGCGCCTTGACCCGCTTCAGCGCCTTGCGATGCCGCTTGCGCGGGAAGCACTCCTCGAAGACCTCCAGCGCCGCCCGCAGGCGGCGTGTCGCCACCCGCATGTCGTGAACCCGCTCGACGTCGCTGACATCGAGCACCCCCTCAGCGTGCTCGAAAACCTCAGCGGCGCGGACGCC
>DASUIY010000222.1:0-9142 GCA_036279555.1 Solirubrobacterales bacterium
CTTCCACCGCAACGAGAAGGGCGAGCTCGGCACCCGGGCGTTCGGCGGCGCCTCGAAGGCACGCACCTACTACGTCGCCGACATCACCGGCCAGGCGATCATGCACGTCCTCTACGAGCAGCTGATGAAGCACTCCGACTCGGTCGCCCGCTACGAGGAGTGGTTCTGCACCGCACTCGCCCTCGACGAGCAGGGCGAGTGCTGCGGCGTCGTCACCCGCAACATCGCCGACGGCTCGATGGAGCTCTTCCGGGCGAAGTCGGTGATCCTCGCCAGCGGCGGCAACGGTCAGGTCTGGAAGCCGACCACCAACGCGCTGATCTGCACCGGCGACGGCATCGCGATGGCCTACCGCGCCGGGGCGAAGCTGATGGACATGGAGATGATCCAGTACCACCCGACGACGCTCGCGGGCAAGGGCTTCCTGATCACCGAGGGCGCCCGCGGCGAGGGCGCGCACCTGCTCAACGCCAAGGGCGAACGCTTCATGGAGCGCTACGCGCCGAACAAGATGGAGCTTGCCTCGCGCGACGTCGTCTCCCGCGCCGAGCAGACCGAGATCAACGAGGGCCGCGGCTTCCCCGACGGCACCGTCGCCCTCGACATCACGGTGGTGCCGAAGAAGCGCGTGCACGAGGCGCTGCGCGAGATCGTCCTCGTCGGCAAGGACTTCGCCGGGGTCGACATCACCCGCGAACCGATCCACATCAAGCCGGGCAACCACTACACCATGGGCGGGGTCAAGACCGACGTCGACGGCCGCACGGACATCCCCGGCCTCTACGCCGCCGGCGAGGTGGCCTGCGTCTCCGTCCACGGCGGCAACCGCCTGGGCGCCAACTCCCTGCTCGACACGCTGATCTTCGGCCGCCGCTCCGGCGCCGACGCCGCCGCGCGGGCCAAGCGGATCGACGGCTCGCGGCCCTCGAAGGCGGTGCTCGAGGCCGAGCAGGCGGCGATCGACGCGATCTCCGCCCGCGAGAAGGGCTCGGGCCGTCGCATCTCCGAGATCAAGCTCGACCTCGGCACGGTGATGGACGCCAAGGTCGCCGTCTTCCGCGACGAGGCCGGGATCACCGAAGCGCTGGAGACTGTGCGCCGGCTCAAGGAGGAGGCCAAGACCGCCTACGTCGACGACAAGAGCTCGGTCTTCAACCAGGACGTCCTCGGCGCGATCGAGCTCGGCTACATGCTCGACAACGCCGAGTGCACCTGCCTCGCCGCGCTCGAGCGCAAGGAGAGCCGCGGCGCCCAGTACAGGACCGACTTCCCCGAGCGCAACGACGAGGAGTGGCTCAAGCACATCGACCTGCAGCTGGGCGACGAGGAGCCGGAGCTCTCATACTCCGAGGTGACGATCACCCAGTGGGAACCGCAAGAGAGGACTTACTGATGGCTGAGTACAAGCTGAAAGTCCGCCGCTACCAGCCCGAGTCGGGCGAGGGCCCTTACTGGGAGGAGTTCAAGGTCGACCTCGACCCCTCGCTCTCCGTCCTCGACGGCCTGCTCCAGGCCAAAGACCGCGACGACGGCTCGCTCTCGGTGCGCTGCTCCTGCCGCGCCGCGATCTGCGGCTCCTGCGGGATGAAGGTCAACGGCCAGTCCGGCCTCGGCTGCAAGACCCAGATCGGCGAGGCGCAGGAGCTGGCCGAGAAGAAGGCCAGCGTCAGCCCCACGTCAAATGGCGAGACGCCGGCGATCGTGGTCGAGCCGATGGGCAACATGCCCGTGATCAAGGACCTGATCACCGACATGGAGTCGACCCACTGGACCAAGATCCGCCGCGTCACCCCCTGGCTGCTCCCCCACGGCGAGGCGCCCGAGCGCGAGTACGTGGTCGAGCCCGAGTCGATGATCGACATCACCCAGTCGATGGCCTGCATCCAGTGCGGCGCCTGCGTCTCCTCCTGCCTCTCGATGGAAGCCGACCCGGACTTCATCGGCCCGGCGGCGCTGGCTAAGGCCTACCGCTTCGTCGGCGACCCGCGCGACGCCGAGACCGTGGAGCGCCTCCACGACCTCGCCCACGACCCGCACGGGATCTACGACTGCACCCACTGCTTCAGCTGCATCGACGCCTGCCCCAAGGGCGTGGCGCCGATGGACCAGATCATGCGCCTGCGCCGCAAGGCCGGCGAGGAGGGCATCCACGACGACCCCAACAACGGCCACAACCACGAGGCCGCCTTCGTCGGGATCATCGAGAAGAAGGGGACGCTCGACGAGTCGCTGCTGCTGCAGGAGTCCTTCGCGCCGGGCCTCAAAGGCAAGCTGAAACCGACCAAGGGCGCGATCAAGGGCCTGCTCGGCTCCCTGCCGGTCGCGATCCGAGGCCTCAAGACGGGCAAGATGCGCTCGCTGCCGAAGCTGATCCCGGGTGTCCACCCGAAGCTGCCCGATGGCGCCCAGGACGAGGTCAAGGCGATCTACGCGCACGCCGAGGATCACCGCGAGGAATTCAACATCTACATCCGCGGCGAGGAGGACGTCGAGCCCGAGCCCGAGCCCGACGAGACCGACAGCGATTCCGGTGCCGCCCAGCCGCACGGCGGCGGGGCCGGGGAGACCCTCGGCGCCGGCGAGGAGACAACGGAGGAGAGACCCCTATGACCGCCATCAAGGTCGCCTACTGGCCGGGCTGCGTCTCGCGCGGCTTCACCACCGAGTTGCACGGCTCGATGGCGATCGCCGCCGAGAAGCTCGGCATCGAGCTGGTCGAACTCGACCGCGCCAACTGCTGCGGCGCCGGCGTGATCGCCGAGCACAACCAGGAGCTGGCGGACACTCTCAACGCGCGCACGTTCGCGCTCGCGCAGCAGACCGGCCTCTCGATGATGAACATCTGCTCGACCTGCCAGGGCGCCCAATCGGAGTGCCAGCAGCGCCTCGACGCCGACTCCGCCTACCGCGCCCACGTCAACGAGGTGCTGAGCGGCCAGGGCCTCTCCTACGAGAAGGACAAGGACGGCTTCACCAACAAGAACTTCCTCTGGCTGCTGGTCGAGGACTACGGCCTCGACCGCCTGGCCGAGAAGGTGACGCGGCCGCTCAGCGGCCTGCGCGTCGGCCCCTTCTACGGCTGCTACGTGGTCCGTCCCAAGGAGCGTCTCGGCTACGACGAGTTCCCCGACCGCGACGTCTACCTGGAGAAGGTGATCGAGACCCTCGGCGGGCAGGTCGTCGAGTACGACGGAGCCCGCAAGTGCTGCGGCTTCCCGGTGATCACGATGAACCGCGACACCTCGCTGCGCCAGGCCGGCACCCACGTCGGCGACGCGATCGACGCCGGCGCCGACTGCCTCGTCACCCCATGCCCCCTCTGCCACCTCAACCTCGACATGCAGCAGCCCGAGGCGGCCAAGGTCGTCAACCGCGACCTGGGCCTCCCGGTCCTGCACCTGCCGCAGCTGGTAGCGCTCGCTCTTGGTGCGGAGCCCAAGGAGCTCGGGATGAGCAGGCACATCGCCTCGACCAAGTCGGTCGAGGCGCGGCTCGCTGCGGTTCCTGCCTGATCTTTGCCTTCTCAGGCGTGGTGGGCGTGTGCCCTGGCAGCGACCAGCGCGGGCATTACCTCGGCCACCTTCCTCGATCTCGGTCTCGCCCGCCGGCGTGCCGCCCGCACGGTGCTCGGGGCCGCGGTGGTCGACGACATCCTCGCCCTGATCCTGCTCTCGGTCGCCGTCTGCATGGCCGCCGACGGCGGCATCGACGCCGCGAAGAGTCGCGTGGTCGACGCCGAGCTCTTCGGCATCGTGGTGGGGATGTCGGTCCTCACGACGCTGCTGGCGCCTTTCGTGCTGCAGGCTGAGTCGCGGCTAGCGGGAGGGACCGCTCAGCCCAGCAGGTTCCGCTCGATCAGCAGCTCGGCGACCTGCACCGCGTTCGTCGCGGCGCCCTTGCGCAGGTTGTCGCCGGCGACCCATAGGTTGAGAGTGCGCTCCTGGTCGGGGTCGCGGCGGATGCGGCCGACGAGGACGTCGTCGCGGCCGGCGGCGTCGATCGCCATCGGGTAGTCGCCAGCGGCCGGGTCATCGACGACGACGACGCCGGGCGACTCGGCGAGCAGGGCACGGCACTCGTCGGGGGAGAGATCGTCGCGCGTCCGCACGTTGACCGACTCCGAGTGGCCGCTGACGACCGGCACCCGGGCGCAGGTCGCCGAGATCGCCAGCTCCTCGCCGACACCCAGGATCTTGCGGGTCTCGGCCATCACCTTGCGCTCCTCGGTCGTGTAGTCGTCGCCGTCCTTGAAGACCTCCACCTGGGGCAGCACGTTGAAGGCGATCCGGTGGGGATAGATCTCCGGCTCGGGGACCTCTTCCCCGGCCAAGACCGCGCGCGACTGGGCCCGCAGCTCCTCGATCGCCCGCTGGCCGGTCCCCGAGACGGCCTGGTAGCTGGAGACGACGATGCGCTCGAGGCCGACCGCGCGGTGGATCGGCGCCAGCGCCATCATCGCGACCATCGTCGTGCAGTTGGGGTTGGCGACGATGCCCTTGTGCGAGTCGGCCGCCTCCGGGTTGACCCCGGCGACGACCAGCGGCACGTCCTCGTGCATCCGCCAGTAGCTGGTGTTGTCGACGACGACCGCGCCGGCCTCGACCAGCTGTGGCGCCCACTCGGCGCTGACCGCGCCGCCGGCCGAGGAGAGGACGACGTCGAGCCCCTGAATCGTCTCCGGGCTCAGCGCCCGGCACTCCAGCACCGACCCGTTCCACTCGATCTCCCGCCCGGCGGACCGCTCCGAGGCGAACGGAACCACCTCAACGGCCGGGAAATCGCGTTCGGCAAGCACCTCGAGGATGGTCGACCCGACCGCCCCGGTGGCCCCGAGAACCCCGACTCTGTATCCGTCGCCCGCCATTTGCCCGAGTATGACGAAGGCGTTTCTGGCGCGGCGGGTCCTGTCGCCGCAGGGGACCCACCACCCCCTGCGGTCGCTAAAGCGTCCTCAGGGGCGGTTCCCCCTACGACGCCACCCCCCGCGAGGAACGTCGATCTAACTTCCCAGGGTCGAAAAGCTTGGCGAGAAAGTCATCGCTCCGACAGCTGGAGGCACTTCGCGCCGGCAAGCTGGTTTGGGCCGAGAGCTTCCTGAGACTTGGTGTCGCCGTTCGCTTATATGAAGCTTTCCAACCCTGGCTGCGCTGTTCGCGCTGCAACGTCCGCCTCTCTCCGCGGGTGGCGCCGGGTGTGGGGGTGTCTGCGCCGCGCGGAGGCTGCTGAGGGCGGGTCTTCGAGATTCAGTCCCGCTTCCGTGCCTCTGCCCGAAGCAGCGCGAAGCGCAAGCAGGGCACCCCCACACCCGGCGACAGGACCCGCGGCCAGATAGCCCGCGAATCAGCCGCTGACGGTCGGGCGGTGTTCGGCGCCTTCCGGTTCTTCGGGACGCACGGCGTCGGCCCCGAGATCGAATGCCTCGTGCAGCACCCGCACCGCGTCGGGGACGCGGTCGGCCGAGATGACGCAGGAGATCTTGATCGGGGAGGTGGAGATCATCTCGATGTTGATCCCCTCGCCGCCGAGGACCTCGAAGACCTTGGCGGCGACGCCCGGGTGGGACCGCATGCCGGCGCCGATGATCGAGACCTTGCCGATGCGGTCGTCGGTGCGCACCCCCTGGCTGACGTCGCCCAGCGCCGAGAGGGCGTCGGTGGCGGCGGTCAGCTCGGAGCGGTCGATCGTGAAGGAGAGATCGGCCAGCTCGTCGTCGCCGACGGGCTCGTTCTGGATGATCACGTCGACGTTGATGCCGGCCTCGGCCAGCGCGGTGAAGATCTCGCCGGCGACGCCGGGCTCGTCGCGGATGCCGGTCAGCGTCACCCGCGCCTCGTTGTCGGTGTGGGTCACGGCTGTTACGAAGGGTTGCTCCACGGTCTCCTGCTTTGCCTCGGCCTCGGTGACGACGAGAGTACCGGGACCGTCCTCGAAGCTGCTGCGGCAGTGGATGCGGACGCCGTGGTTGCGCGCGTACTCGACCGAGCGCAGCTGCAGCACACGAGCGCCGGAGGCTGCCATCTCCAGCGTCTCCTCGAAGGTGGCGACCGAGATCTTGCGCGCCTCGGGCACGATCCGCGGATCGGCGCTGAAGACGCCTGCGACGTCGGTGTAGATCTCGCAGACGTCGGCGCCCAGCGCCGCCGCCAGCGCCACCGCCGTGGTGTCGGAGCCGCCGCGCCCCAGGGTCGTCACGTCGTGGCTCTCGGTCGAGACCCCCTGGAAGCCGGCGACGAGGGCGATCCTGTCCTCGCTCAGGGCCTCGCGGATGCGATCGGCCTTGACGTCGATGATCCGCGCCCTGGTGTGGGAGGAATCGGTGACGATGCCCGCCTGGGAGCCGGTCAGCGAGATCGCCTTGTGGCCCATGTCGTGGATCGCCATCGCGCAGAGCGCGCAGGAGATCCGCTCCCCGGTGGAGAGCAGCATGTCCATCTCGCGGGGCTCGGGCCGCTCCGAAATCTCCAGCGCAGAGGCCACCAGCTCGTCGGTCGTCTTGCCCCGCGCCGAGAGGACCGCGACCACGCGGGCGCCCTCCTCACGCGCAGCGACGATCCGCCGCGCGGCGCGCTTGATCTCCTCGGCTCCGGCGACCGAGGTGCCGCCGAACTTCATCACCACTGTCTTCGGTTTTCCCTCAACCATGAACGGCTGAGGATAGTCGCCCTGGAAGTGCGTCCGGGCGCTACTCGCCGCTGCCGAGGTTGCCGAGCATCGCGTGCTCGGCCATGCGGATCAGGCCGAGGGCCATGTGGGGGCGCATGTCGCTGGTCCGCACTCGCACGTGCGAGCCGTGGGGGCCGACGACCTCGACGATCGTGCAGACGTCGCCGATCTGGCAGTCCTCGCCGTAGTCGGCTTCCAGCGCCTCCATCTGCGCCGTGACGACCTGGCCCATCTTGCTCTGGTCGAGAGGCATCTCCACTGCAGACTACATGCGATTCAGGTCAACGCCTAAGGCGGACTGGCCAAGCAGATCAAGGACGCGGGGAGCGCCTAAGCGCGCAGCGAGCAAGCGTGCATATCTGATTCTTCGCGCAGTGAGCGGAGCGCGGTCGTTGTGCAGTGCTCTGCACGTGAGCGACCAAGGACGCCGATATGCGCCGGTCGGATCGCCTTAGGCGAAGGCCTGCGCGGCGCGGCGGCGCAGGTCGGCGTTGAGCATCCCCGTTACTTCGCTGGGGCTGCTGCCCGCCGAGGGGACCGCGTCGCCGATCAGGCCGGTGGCGCGGAAGCCGAAGAGGGGTGCGTCGAAGCCGGCCTCGCGGATCTTGCGGACCAGCTTGACCGCGCCGGCGGTGTCGGCGCCGGGGCCGCAGAGGACGATCGCGGTCGGGTCGAGGGCACCGAGGGCGCGCTCGAGGCGCTCGTCGCCGAGCTCGTTGGAGAGCATCAACACGCGGAAGCCGGCGCGGCGCAGGGTCAGGTCGAGCGCCTGGGCGTGGACCGCCTCGGCGTCGGAGCCGCGGCTGGAGTCGAGCAGGAGGATCCCGGCCGGGCGGGAGGCGGCGGAGGCGAGGCGGCGAGCGCCGTGCAGCCACCCGGTGGCCCAGCGGGAGGCGAACTCCAGCTCGGCCTCCCCTTCGGGGTCGGCGGCTAGGCGGTCGATCGCCGGCAGCAGCAGCTCCTCCACGGTGCGCTCCAGCGGGCGCAGCGCGAGGCTCTCCTCGACCGCGCGGTCGGCGGCGCCCTCGTCGAAGCTCTGCAACGCGGTCAGCAGGTTGTCGTCGCTGGCCGGCGCCGCCTGGCGCTGGCGCGCCAGCTCGATCGCCGAGGAGATGTTGCCGGTCTGGGCGAGGGCGTCGCGCAGGGTCTGCAGCTCGACCAGCTCGTAGTTGCGGTGGTTGCCCACCGTGCGCTTCGGCGTCGGGTAGCCATAGCGGCGCTCCCAGCTGCGCAGGGTGTTGGGGCTGACCCCGAGCACTTCCGCGGCTGCGTTGGTTCTTATTCCCGGCATCTCAGATCGTCTTCCTTGGCTTGCCCAGCGGTGTTCGCCGGGTGCCGGCATTCTCCCACCCGAACGCCGGGTTTACGCAGGTTATGGACGGATTTCCGGAATCTGTCAGCGATCTTGCAGACTCTTCGCATCGGGCCGGCGGGTCCTGTCGTGGTTTTGGTGCCACCACCCCTGCGGTAGCTAAAGCTTCCTCGGGGTGGTCCCCCAAAACCACGCCACCCGCCGGCAGAGGCCGCATCGGCTGACGAGCAAACAGCTGAGGTGGCTTTTCTCTCGAAGCTTCGACCGACGCTCGCAGGCCTTTCTCGTCAACCGGAGGCATCTCTCCCGCGGGTGGCGCTGTAGGGGGAACCGCCCCCGAGGACGCTTTAGCGACCGGAGGGGGTGGTGGGTCCCCTGCAGCGACAGGACCCGCGGGCCGACTGGCCTCAGCGATCTTGCAAGGTGCCGACGCCTACGGGCTGGCCCAATGCACGCGCCCGCCACATCGCCTCGTCAGCCTTGCGCAGCAGCTCCTCGGCCTCGGTGCCGTGCTCCGGGCAGGCGACGACGCCCACCGAGATGCCGATCCGCAACCCCCCCGCCGCCTCCAGCTCGTCGAGCATCCGCAGCAGCCGCTCGGCCATCTGCACACCCTCCACCGTCGTCTGGTTCGGCGCCAGCACGCAGAGAGCGTCCTCCTCGAGTCGGAACGCCTCGTCGACGAGGCGGACGCTGTCTCGCAGGGCCGCCCCGACCACGGCGAGCATCGTCTCCTGGCCGCCGTCGGGCTCGCCGTCGCGAGCGCCGGGACCGTCGACGTCGAAGACAGCCAGCCCGAAGGGGTGTCCGTAGCGCTTGTTGGTCTCGATCAGCTGCTCGAGGCGGCGTCGCATGTGCCCGGGCTGGAAGAGGCTGGCGTGCTCGTCGAGCGCTACCGCTGGCGCGGGCGCCTGCCGGGCCGACACCGCCGCGACCGCGGTTGCGGCGACCGAGCCGAACTCCTCGGCCAGCTTCTGCGCCGCGTCGGCGAAAGGCGTCGCGTCGCCGTCGCGCATCTCCTCGCGCAACCTGGCCAGCAGCGCGGCCTGCAGCCAGGAAACCTCGCGAACGACCTGGCCCGCCGAGGACTCGCTTCCGGCACCGTTGGTCGTCCGCGTCACCACCTAGAGCACCTTGCCGCACGCAACGGACGTCAGGGCGCAAAAG
>DASUIY010000223.1:0-8006 GCA_036279555.1 Solirubrobacterales bacterium
CGGAGGGCTGCTGCTCGCCATTGTTGGCCATGAAAGACTGCGGGAATCATGCCTATGCACCCGGTCGCCCGTCTCCAGCCTCATCGAAAGCTCGCGTGAGTGCAGGGGAAATCATCGGCGTCGACCTGGGCGGCACGAAGATGCTGCTGGGCGTCCTCGACCCCGACTCCAACGTGCTCTGGGAGAGCCGCGAGGCATCGACCGGCCAGACCGAGGACCAGCTGATCGACCTGCTCGTCCGCGAGGTGAACGAGGCGCGCGCCGCCCGCCCGGGCGCCGCCGCCGTCGGCCTCGGCATCCCGGCGACGATCGACCACGGCAGGGGCATCGCGATCTCCGCCGTCAACCTGCCGCTCGACGACGTGCCGATCCGCGATCTCGTCGCCGAGCGGACCGGCCTGCCGGTCTTCGTCGACAACGACGCCAACGTCGCCGCCCTCGCCGAGCACCTCTACGGGGCGGCGAAGGGCGCGGAGAACGCGGTGATGCTGACGATCGGCACCGGGATCGGCGGCGGGCTGATCCTCGGCGGCGAGATCTACCGCGGCGCGACCGGGGCGGGCGCCGAGCTCGGCCACACGGTGATCGCGATGGACGGCCCCGATTGCCAGGGCAACTGCCCCGGGCGCGGCTGTGTGGAGACGTTCGCCTCGGGCACCGCGCTCGGCCGTGAGGGGCTGGCCGTCGCAGAACGAGAGCCCGGCTCCGTCCTCGGCAAGATGCTCGCGGACGGCGAGACCGTCGACGGCAAGGCGGTGACCGAGGCGGCCCTGAGCGGGGACCCGACCGCCCGCGCCGTCTTCGACCTCGTCGGGCGGAGGCTCGGCGTCGCGCTGACCAGCTTCGCCAACATCTTCGAGCCGGAGGCGATCGTGATCGGCGGCGGCGTGATCGCCGCCGGCGACCTGCTGCTCGACCCCGCCCGGCGCGAGCTGGAGGCGCGGGCGCTGCCGCCGATGAACCGCACGCCCGTCCTCGCCGCCGAGCTGGGCAGCGACGCCGGGATGATCGGCGCCGCGGCAATGGCGCGGATCGAGCTCGCGGAATCGGAAGAGGCCGGCGGCTGATGCCCGGTCACCTGATCGTCTGCCCGACCCCGATCGGCAACCTCGACGACGTCACGCCTCGCGTCCGCGACGCCCTCGTCAGCGCCGACTGGATCGCCTGCGAGGACACCCGCCGAACCGGCGGCCTGCTCGACAAGCTCGGCATCCGCCCGGCGCCGCCGCTCGTCTCCAACCACGAGGGCAACGAAGCCGCCCGGGCGACCGAGCTGGCGCAGCGGATCGAGCGCGGCGACACCGTCGTCCTCGTCTCCGACGCCGGCATGCCGGCGATCTCCGATCCCGGCTTCCGGCTGATCCGGCGCTGCATCGAACGGGCCCTCGACGTGACCGTGCTGCCCGGCCCCTCCGTGGTCCCCGTCGCCCTCGTCGCCTCCGGCCTGCCGACCGACCGTTGGCGCTTCGAGGGCTTCCTGCCCAAGCGCTCGGGCGAGATGGAGCGGGTGCTGCGCTCGGCCGAGACCGTGGTCGCCTTCGAGTCGCCGCGGCGGGTGGGGGAGTCGCTGGCGGCTTTGGCGGCGATCGCGCCCGACCGCCCCGCCGCCGTCTGCCGCGAGATGACCAAGATGCACGAGGAGGTCGCCCGCGGCTCGCTGGCGGAACTGGCCCGCCGCTTCCGCGGCGACGTCAAAGGGGAGATCGTCCTGGTGATCGGGCCGGCCGCCGCCGAGGACCACGACCGCGACGTCGGCTTCGCCGTCGACGCGCTGCGCCACCTCGTCCAGTCGGGGGCGAGGCCGCGCGCCGCCGCCAGCGTCGTCGCCGCCCTCACCGGCACCCGCGCCAACGACCTCTATCGGGCGCTGACCGGCCGCGAGCCCCGCCAGTGAGCGCGTGGCGCTGCGCATCTCTGCGTCCTCGGTCGCTTGCGTGCAGAGCACGCGGCGCTCCCTGCGTCCTTGATCTGCTTGGCCACGCGCACACTGGGTTGCGCGGATAGCCTGGCCTGCGGCATGACCTACTACGTCACGACCCCGATCTACTACGTCAACGCCGAGCCGCACCTCGGCCACGCCTACTCGACGATGGCGGCCGACGTGCTCGCCCGGCACATGCGCCAGCGCGGCGAGGACGTCTTCTTCCTCACCGGCACCGACGAGCACGGCGAGCCGATCGAGACCGCCGCCGAGCGCGAGGGAATCTCGCCGCAGGAGCTCGCCGACCGCAACGCGGCGAAGTTCGAAGCGCTGATGCCGATCATCGACGCCACCAACGACTTCTTCATCCGCACCTCCGACCCGCGCCACAAGGAGAAGGTCGCCGAGATCATGCAGCGCGTCTACGACAACGGCTGGGTGACCAAGGGCACCTACGAGGGCTGGTACTGCCCGCGCTGCGCCGACTTCAAGACCGAGCGCGAGCTCGGCCCCGGGCAGACCTGCGCGATCCACGAGATCCCGCTTGAGCGTATCCGCGAGGAGAACTGGTTCTTCCGCCTCTCCGCCTTCCAGGCCCAGCTCGAAGGCCTCTACGAGGAACGTCCCGACTTCGTCGTCCCCGACTTCCGCCGCAACGAGGCGGTGTCGTTCATCAAGGGGGGGCTGGAGGACGTCTCGCTCTCGCGGCCGGCGCTGAAGTGGGGGCTGCCGCTGCCCTGGGACCCCACGCAGCGGATGTACGTCTGGTTCGACGCGCTGCTCAACTACGTGACGGCGCTCGGCTTCGCCCGCGAGGGAGAGGACCTGACCGAGCGCTACTGGCCCGCCACCCTGCACGTGCTGGCGAAGGACATCCTCAAGTTCCACGCGGTGATCTGGCCCGCCCTCTGCATGGCCGCCGATCTCGAGCCGCCGCGGCGGATGACGATCCACGGCTACCTGCTGATGGGCGAGAAGAAGATGTCGAAGTCGCTCGGCAACGTGCTCGACCCCTTCGAGGCGATCGAGCGCTTCGGCGCCGACGCGCTGCGCTTCTACTGCTTCCGCGAGGTCAGCTTCGGCCAGGACGGCTCGATCTCGACTGCCGGCTTCGAGGCCCGCTACGAGACCGAGCTGGCCAACGACTTCGGCAACCTGGCCAGCCGCGTCCTGGCGATGGTCGAGCGCTACCGCGCCGGCGTCGTGCCCGAGGCCGCGGTCGACGCCGTGCTCGCCGAGGACTTCGAAGGGGTGGTGCCGCGCTTCTGCGAGCTGCTGGACCGGGCCGAGCTGACCCAGGCGCTGGAGGTGGCCTGGGCCCTGGTCCGCCGCCTCAACCGCTACGTCGAGGAGACGCAGCCATGGGTACTGGCAAAGGACGAGGCCGACCCCGAGCGCCTCGACGAGGTCCTCTACAACCTCTGCGAGGGCCTGCGGGTGACGACCCTGCTCCTCGCCCCCTACCTGCCGCAGACGAGCGAGCAGCTGCTCTCGACGCTGGGCGAGGAGTCGCGTCAGCTAGCCGAGCTGGGCTCCCGCCCCGGGGGTCAGCGGGTGGAGCGGGTTCCACCCCTTTTCCCGAAGATCGAGACCCCGGCTTAGCCGCGGACGGACGGCCTTCCGGCGTCCGCAGGGCGCGGCCCGGATGCCGTGCAGGAGACGGACGGCGACGCCGCGCAGGGTTTCGGTCCCGTAGCCGGGAGAGGGGTTGTGCTCGGTGAGGATCGCGAGGCCGAGGCGGCAGCGACCGCGTTCGAGGAAGGCGACCTGGTGGCTGACGGTGCCGACACCGTCGTCGTTTATCCCCCAGCCACCCTTGAAGTAGAGCCGCCAGCCGCGCGGGCGCACGCCGGCGATCCCCCAGCGCTGCCAGGCGACGACCGAGCCGAGCAGGCGACGGGCGAAGCGCCGGTGGCGGCCGGGGACGTAGCGCTCGTAGCGCAGCATGAAGCGGGCCTGGTCGCGAGCGCTGATCTGCGAGAGGCCGCCGAGCCAACCCGGTTCGTAGACCCAGCGGAAGTCGCGCATCCGCGCCGCGCGGGCGAGCCGCTCGACCCTGCCGTCGCCGAGCAGGGCGGCGACCCGTATCCCGGCGGCGTTGTCGGAGACCCGGATCATCGGTTCGAGCAGGGCCTTCTCGCCGGCATGGAGGCGGCGGTCGCGGACCGAGCGCTGCCGCAGGTAGGCGACGAGCAGCATCGCCTTGATCACGCTGGCTGCGGGGGCGGTGCGGGCGCCCTGGAACGAGCGCAAGCGTCTGCGGCGGCCGACGATCGCGAAGCTGACGTCTCCGAGCCTGGCGCGGGCGTAGCGCCGCGCCCCGGCCACGGATGGTTTCCAGGGCCGGCCCGCGGCTCGCTCGGCTGAGTGCCCGGGGCTTGGCGCCGGGAGCAGGAGAACGGCGAGAAGCGCAGCCAGCCCCAAGCTCGCCATTCCCGCCGGGAATGGCGAGCCGGTCAATTCCCGCCGTCTCCCGCGAGCGTGTCCGGCCCGAGTTGGTCGGGGCGCGTGTAGCCGCACAACGCCATCGTCAGGTCGAGCTCGGCCAGCACCATCTTCAGCACCGTTTCCACGCCCTGCTGGCCCTCCAGGGCGAGGCCCCAGACGTAGGGGCGGCCGAGGCAGACTGCGTCGGCGCCCAGGGCGAGCGCCTTGATCGCGTCGGCGCCGCTGCGGATGCCGCTGTCGAAGAGGATCGCGAGGTCCTCGCCTGCGGCCTCGGCGATCGCCGGCAGGGCGTCGAGCGAGCCGATCGCGCCGTCGACCTGTCGCCCGCCGTGGTTGGAGACGACGATCCCGTCGACTCCACGTGCGGCGGCCTCGCGGGCGTCGTCGGCGTGCTGGATCCCCTTCACCACGATCGGCAGCTCGGTCTGCTCGCGCAGCCAGCCGAGGTCGTCCCAGCTCAGCGCGGGGTTGGCCTGCACGCCGAGGAAGTGGCCCGTGGCCATCCCCGGATCCTCCTCCGGAGTCTTCTCCAGGGCGGCGCGGAAGACGGGGTCCTGGAAGTAGTTGGCGACGCCCGTCCCGTTGAGAAAGGGAAGCCAGGCCTGCTGCAGGTCGCGCGGCTTCCAGCCCGGGATGAAGGTGTCGACGGTGAGCACGATGGCGCCGTAGCCGGCGGCCTCCGCACGGCTGACGAAGCTGGCGGCGAGCTCGCGGTCGTTGGGCCAGTAGAGCTGGAACCAGCGAGGCGCGTCGCCTCCCGCCTCGGCGATCTCCTCAAGCGTGAAGGCCGAGGCGGTGCTGACGATCATCGGCGCCCCGATGGCCGCCGCGGCCCGGGCGGTCGCCAGCTCGCCGTCGGGGTGCACCGCCTTCTGCACCCCGATCGGGGCCAGCATCAGCGGCGCCGGCATCGCCGTGCCGAGGACGGTGGTGGAGAGGTCGCGCTCGGCGACGTCGCGCAGCATCCGCGGCACGATGCGGCGGCGCCGGAGCGCCTCGCGGTTGGCGTCCATCGTTCCCTCGCCGCCCGCGCCCGCGAAGACGTAGTTGGCGGCCTGCGGGTCCATCGCCTCGGCGGCGCGTCGCTCGAGCTCCTCGACCGAGACCGGGATCGAGGGTGTCTCGCCCCCGAGCCCCCGCGCGTAGATCTCCCGGTAGTAGTCGGCGAAGTCCGCCATCCGGGGGAAGGCTATCCGGGCACGGGGCTGAAAACCGCCTCAAAGATTTGTCGAGTATTCAGCAGTACCAATAATAATTACCTAGTTTTAGGTACCACCTCGTAGGTCAAACGCTTGCGCGGCTTGCCTGGCCGGCCCGCCGAGAGGAGGTTCCGTCGTATGAACAAAACCGCTGCATTCCACGAACCTGACATCTTCCGATCGCGTTCCTTCTGGATCGCCCTGTTCGCCTCACTGTCCCTGCTCTTCGCCGGCTTCTGCGAATCCGCTGCGGCAAAGCGCCATCCGCTGGTGGGTGGAGACGGCAAGATCCACGCCTGCTACCGGGTGAAGGGCAAGCCGAGGGGCGCCCTGCGGGTGGTGCGCAGCCACAAGGTGCGATGTCGCCGGGGCGAGCGCAAAGTCGCATGGGCGGCGGCCGCCGTGAGCGGAGCTTCCGGGGCCCAGGGCGCTCAGGGGGGCAGCGGTCAGACGGGCACGCAGGTCTCGGCCGACACGTCGCTGCTCGAACAGGTTGGTCTGCTCACTTCCAGGGTGGACAAACTCGAAGGGACCCTTGGCGGGATAAGCAAGAGCGACTTGACGGGAATGATGGACACCCTCGACGGGGTCACGAACGCGGACCTGGCCGGCGCTCTCGAAACAGTCGAAGGTCTGACCAACGAGGACCTGACCGATGCCGTCGACTCCCTGCCCGCGATCGAATCGCTCTGCGAGCAGAGCGAAGACCTGACCGAACAGGTGAACCTCCTGCAGGACGTGGTCGGCGGCCTCGGGCTCAGCCCGGGGCTCGATGCGCTCGGCCTGCTCGAAATACCGACCCTGCCGGAACCGCTCGAACCGTTCAGCTGTCCGGCTCCTTGAGCTGAGAAAGCTGTGGGTAGTGTGGGGGTCGGCGATGATCGACTCCCACACCCACCTCTTCCTCTGCGAGCGGCCCGAGGCCGAGCTCGTCGCGGCGGCGCAGGAGGCGGGCGTCGCGCGGATGCTCAACGTCGGGTTGAACGCCGAGACGAACCGGCAGGCGATCGCCGCGGCCGAGCGCCACGAGGGCGTCTTCGCGACGGCCGGCTGCCACCCGACCGAGGCGGCCGGCTTCGACGACGCCCGAGCCGGGGAGATCGCCCGGCTCGCGGCGGAGAACGAGAAGGTGCGGGCGATCGGCGAGACCGGAATCGACTACTACCGCGAGTCCGCGAGCCGCGCCGACCAGCGTCGCTCGTTCGAAGCGCAGATCGAGATCGCCGCCGAGCGCAACCTGCCGATCGTGATCCACGCCCGCGACCCCGATGGCGAGACCGGCGCGGTCGACGACGTCTTCTCGATCCTCGACGAGCGCGGGGACGGCGTCGCCGTGATCCTCCATTGCTTTGCCGCTCCCTGGCGGGTGCAGGACGCGATCGACCGCGGCTGGTACTGCTCCTTCTCGGGCGTCGTCACCTTTCCCAGCGCCCGCGAGCTGCGCGAGGCCGCCGCGAAGCTGCCCGACGAGCTCGTCCTGGTCGAGACCGACGCCCCCTATCTGGCACCGCAGCCGGTGCGCGGCAAGCCCAACGAGCCGGCCCACGTCGTCTCCACCGCGGAGGTCGTCGCCGAGGCCCGCGGCGCCTCCTACGGGGAGCTGGAGCGGACCGTCGAGGCCAACGCGTGCACCCTCTTCGGCTGGTAGCCGATGGTCCGGCTCGGGCAGAACTTCCTGTCCGACCCCAACCTGCTCGACGCGATCGTGCGCGACGCCGAGCTGGGGCCGGCAGAGGTCGTGCTCGAGGTGGGTGCGGGGGAAGGCGTGCTGACCGAGCGCCTCGCTTCCACCGGCGCCCACGTCCACTCGGTCGAGATCGACCGGCGGCTGGAGCCGGCGCTGGCGCCGCTCGCCGCCCGGCCCGACGTCGACCTGCACTGGGGCGACGCGCTCGAGCTGGACCTGGCCGGGCTCGACCCCGCCCCGACCGCCGTCGTGGCCAACCTGCCCTACGCGGTGGCGACGCCGGTGATCCTGCGCACGGTCGCCGAGCTGCCCTCGGTGCGGAGCTGGACGGTGATGGTCCAGCGCGAGATCGCCGACCGGCTGCGGGCGGCCCCCGGGAGCCGCACCTACGGCTCGCCGAGCGCGACCGTGCAGCTCGCCTGCGAGGTGAAGCTGCTGCGCAAGGTCGACCCGGCGGTCTTCCGGCCGCGGCCGCGGGTCGAGTCGGCGATCCTCAGCCTGCGCCGCACAGGGCCGGGTGCCGACGAGCAGACCCGTGAGCTGATCCGCGCCGCCTTCGCCCACCGCCGCAAGTCCCTCGCGCGTTCCGTCGAGCATGTCCGGCCCGGCTCGCTGGGCCCCGCGCGCGCCAGGCTGCGCGAACTCGGCCTCCCTGAGGACATCCGTGCCGAGCAGCTCTCTCCCGAGGAGTTCCGAGCGTTGGCAAAGGGCCTATCCCGGTAGGGGTGGAACGTCTTGTACTTTTTCGCCG
>DASUIY010000224.1:0-2228 GCA_036279555.1 Solirubrobacterales bacterium
CGCGCCGAGCACCGCGCGGGCCTGGGTCGCGCTGAAGCGAATCCCATCGGGACGGCGGGCGCAGCGCATCGCCGAGCTCTCCTCGATCAGCGAGCGACTGTTGCGGGTGATGGACGCCGAGTACATCCCGGTTTGGATGAACAAGCCCGTCCCCGCGCTCAATGACCGCAAGCCGCTCGACCTGATCGCAAAAGGCGACTACCTGCAGGTCGCGCGCATCGTCTCTGCGCTCGAGGAACCAGTCGCGACCTGAGCCTTGGCGCTCGACGTCGACCGAGCTCGCGCCGACGGCGTCTGGTATCGCCATCTCCCCCACCGCGGCTCGGTCTGGTGGCGCTCGCAACCGGCTCCGGACGGTCACTGGCAACGCGGCTCTGAGGTCGCCGGCTTCTACCTCGCCGACTCGCGTGAGACAGCCTGGGCCGAGTGGTACCGCCAGATCGACGAGCTGGCCCTGCGGCCTGCCGACCAGCTCCCGCGAGACCTATGGCGCTTCGAGGTGGGAATGGACGAGATCGCTGACCTGCGGAGCGAGGCCCAGCTTGCGCGGGTAGGCCTCGACATCCCAATGCCTAGGCGACATGAATGGCCGGACTTCCAAGCGGTCGGCGAGCAGTTGCACGCTGGAGGGCTGAAGGGGGTTCTTGCGCCCAGCGCGGCACGATCCGGCACGGGCACGATCCTCTGCCTCTTCCGCGAAAGCGAGAAGATCAATGGAGTGAGGCCCCTACCACCGCCGTCTATCCAGCGCAATCCACCTCCACGATAGGAACCCGAAGTGACCTACCGAGACTCCTATCCGCGCTACCCATGGGGACTGAGGCGGTCGTGAGCACAGAGATGACGACCGTCCATCGAGCTGTCACATGCTCTGGTTTCTGGCCCTGACGCGAGCCGAAGGAGTCAAGGTGGCTTCATACGAGGACGAGCCAGAGGGAACGATGGACGGCACTCGATTCACCCGCGTCGTGCTGCGCCCCCGGGTCGCCTTCGACTCCGATCTCGACGACCAGCGAGTCGAGTCGCTCCACCACCGTGCCCACGAGCGCTGCTTCATCGCGAACAGCGTTAGCTGCCCGGTCGAGATCGAGCCACAACCATGAGCGAAACGGCCTACGACCGCATCGGACGCGGCTACGCCAATACCCGCGCCGTGCGGACCCGCGAATCGCGGGGAGAATCGAAAAGGCACTCAGCGACGTGCGATCCATCCTCAACGTTGGCGCCGGGGTCGGTCGTGCAGGCTAGCGCCGAGGCATTGCCATTCGTGCCTTCGATGCCCACACGAACGTTCGACCCCCTACCGCCTCTTGCCGTCCCATTCGCGCAGGTATGGCTCCGGATCCACGGGGGTGCCTCCGGCCCACCAAGCGCCGATCCAGTACTCGAAGTGCAGGTGGCAGCCGGACGCTCGGCCGGTTTCCCCGACGTAACCCAAGGTTTGGCCGGCGCTGACGACCTGGCCGGGACGAACCAACGCCGGCTCAACCATGTGCATGTAGCCGATGTCCGCGTTGACCCCCTCTACGTCGATCACGACGTAGTTCCCGGCCGCCGCCTGATAGGCGCGATGACTGACCCTGCCAGGCAAAGCCGCGACGAGTGGAGTGCCGCAAGCCGCGCCGATGTCGGCTCCCTGGTGATTGCGTCCCGCTCCGAAGCCGTCCCAGAAGCTGTGCGGGCCGCGCACCGGGAAGACCGCGGTGGGGATGGCCGTCGGCGGGAGGATGTGGAGCTTGTGGGGCGAGCGGCTTGACTTCGTGCCCGCGGAGTCGATCACGTAGGGGCGGCTGGAGATCGCTCCTCTCGGGACCCGAGCGGTGGCAACCGCTTCGGTGGCGCTCAGCGGCGGCACCTGGATCGGACCGGCGCTGCCCCGGAAGACGACGCTCGACACCTGTTCCAACGCCAGGCCGCGAACCCTGACCTTCGCTCCCGGCGTTGCCTTGCGCGTGTCGACGCAGCGCGCCACGCAGGTGACGTCGGCCACCGCGACCGTGCCCGCCGCGCCCACTCCACCCGGCGCGACCGCGGCTTCCGCCGTGGCGCCCGAGCCCATCGCAGCAGCGATCGCAGCCAAGGCGAGCAAAGGCCGCACGCCGACCGTCCTCACAACGAACCCCACGATTCGACCTCTCTTTCTCAGGCCTACGGGGTTAGCTGTCGGGCTCGCGCTGAAAGAGTCGCGCTACGGGCAATGACTTCGCCCGATTCGCCCCTGAGGCAGT
>DASUIY010000225.1:0-3178 GCA_036279555.1 Solirubrobacterales bacterium
CGTGTCGGCCTGCATCTCCCCGTCGCACTCGAGGTCCGGACGCCGGTCGCGCACGATCTCCACCGCGTGGCGGACCTTGTCCGAGAGGGGGTGGCGCGTGTTCCCGAAGTTGGAGAAGGAGATCATCGCCACCCGGGGCTCGATGTCGAAGAGGCTGGCCGTGTCGGCGGAGAGAATGGCGATCTCGGCCAGCTCCTGGGCGGTGGGGTCGATGTTGACCGTGGTGTCGGCGAAGAAGAAGGCCCGCTGCTTGAGCAGGAGCACGTAGAGGCCGCAGACGCGCCGCACGCCTTCTCCCACGCCGATCACCCGCAGCGCGGGGCGGATCGCGTCCGGATAGCTGGTGGTCAGCCCGGACAGGGACACGTCGCCGTCTCCCTGGTCGACCATCATCGCGGCGAAGTAGTGGCGCTCCTTGAGGTGAACGACGGCGTCATCGCGCGTGATCCCGTGGCGCTTCCTGCGGTCGTAGTAGACCTCGACGTACTCGGCGAACCGGGGGTGTGTCTCGGGATCGACCACCTCGACCGGGGCCTTCAGATCGAGGGCCTCGAGGTCGCGCTCGGCCTTCCTGCCGATCGAGACGAGGATCGGCCGGGCCAGACCCTCCTCGGCGAGGAGCTTTCCCGCGCGCTGGATCTTGGGATGGTCGCCCTCGGCGAGGACGACGCGCATGGGGCTGCGCCTCGCCTTCTCGTGGATGACCTGCATGAACGAGCGAGTCGGCGAGAGCATCCCGGCCAGGCGGTCGCGGTAGGCCTCGAGGTCCGCGATCGGGCGCCGGGCGACGCCGCTCTTCGCGGCGGCCTCGGCCACGGCCGGCGCCACGCGCAGGAGCACGCGGTGATCGAACGGCTTCGGGATGAGATAGTCCCGGCCGAAGCGGAAGCCCTCGACGCCGTAGGCGCGCGCGACGGCGTCGGGGACGTCTTCCTTGGCCAGCCCGGCCAGGGCGCGACTGGCCGCGAGCTTCATGGCCTCGTTGATCTGGCTCGCCCGGCAGTCGAGGGCGCCCCTGAAGATGGAGGGGAAGCCGAGCACGTTGTTGACCTGGTTCGGGTAGTCGGAGCGGCCGGTGGCCATGATCACGTCGGGCCGGGCGGCGTGGGCCACCTCGGGGAGGATCTCCCCCTCCGGGTTGGCCATCGCGAACACGATCGGGTCGCGGGCCATGGTTTCGAGCATCTCGCCCGTCACCAGCCGGGCGGAGGCGACGCCGATGAACGCGTCGGCGCCCTCCAGAGCCTGGGCGAGGGTGCGAAGCTTCGTCTCCCGGGCGAACCGCTCCTTGTAGGGGTTCATGTTCTCCGTGCGCCCCTTGTAGATCACCCCCGAGCGATCGACCAGCAGCATGTTCTGGGGACGGACGCCGTAGGTGATGTAGAGGTTCGCGCAGGCCACCGCGGCCGCCCCCGCCCCGGCGAACACGACCTTCGCGTCCTCGATGCGCTTGTCGGCCAGCTCCAGCGCGTTGAGGAACGCGGCCGCGGAGATGATGGCCGTGCCGTGCTGGTCGTCGTGGAAGACGGGGATTCCCAGGCGTGCCTTGAGCTTCTCCTCGATGTAGAAGCACTCGGGGGCCTTGATGTCCTCGAGGTTGATGCCGCCGAAGGTGGGCTCGAGGCGCGCGACGCATTCGATGAACTGGTCGGGGTCGTTCTCCGCAACCTCGATGTCGAAGACGTCGATGTCGGCGAAGCGCTTGAAGAGCACCCCCTTGCCCTCCATGACCGGCTTGCCGGCGAGGGGGCCGATGTTGCCGAGCCCGAGGACGGCCGTGCCGTTGGAGATGACGGCCACGAGGTTTCCCTTGGCCGTGTACTCGTAGGCCAGCTCCGGCTCCCGCTCGATCTCGAGGCACGGCTCGGCGACGCCCGGCGTGTACGCGAGCGACAGATCGCGGGCCGTCGCACACGGCTTGCTCGGGACGACCTCGATCTTGCCCTTTCGGCCGGTTCGATGGAAATCCAGGGCGTCCTGCTTGCTGATGCTCACGGCTCCTCCTCGCCGTCCTCTGGCGTGGCGACGGCGCGCCTCGGCGGCTGCGAACGCATTCGACTACGGGTGGCCCATCCAGATCAAGGGACAAGGTGCCGCCGTTCGATCACCTTCGATCGGCTTCATTGAAATGCCTCGGATCCGATGCTAGCCTGCGAGAACCTCGTATGATCACGCGGAGGCCGCGTCCGAGCGCGCCGATGAAGGAGATCCCCGCCGCCACCAGCCCTGCCCAGAAACCGGAGGCCGCCGTGAGCAAGGACACCCTGACGATCACCGACAATCGCAATGGGAAGACGTACGAGGTCCCGATCCAGGACGGGACGATCAAGGCCATCGACCTCCGCCAGATCAAGATCGCGACGGACGACTTCGGCCTCATGACCTACGACCCCGGCTACATGAACACCGCCTCGTGCAAGAGCCGGATCACCTACATCGACGGGGACAAGGGCATCCTCAACTACCGCGGGTACCCGATCGAGCAGCTCGCGGAGCACAGCAACTACCTCGAGACCGCGTACCTGCTGCTGAACGGCGAGCTGCCGACGAAGGCGCAGTACGACGCCTGGCACGAGAAGGTCACCACGCACACGTTCGTGCACGAGAACGTGAAGGAGCTGATGGCGGGCTTCCGCTACGACGCGCACCCGATGGGGATGCTGATGGCGTCGGTGGGGGCCCTCTCGACGTTCTACCCGGAGTCCGCCCGCATCGAGGACCCGGAGAACCGGCACATCCAGATCGTCCGGATGATCGCCAAGATGCCGACGCTGGGCGCTTGGGCGTTCCGGCACGCGCAGGGCAAGCCCTACGTCTACCCCGACAACGACCTGAGCTACACCGCCAACTTCCTCTCGATGCTGTTCAAGATGAGCGAGCGGAAGTTCGAGGCCGACGAGCGCCTGGTGCGGGCCCTCGACGTGCTGTTCATCCTGCACGCCGACCACGAGCAGAACTGTTCGACCAACGCGGTCCGCTCGGTCGGCTCCTCGCAGGTCGACCCCTACTCGGCGGTCGCGGCCGGGGTCGCGGCGCTCTACGGCCCGCTGCACGGCGGCGCCAACGAGGCGGTCATCCGCATGCTGAAGGAGATCGGGTCGGTCGACCGCGTTCCCGAGGCGATCAAGGACTTCAAGGCCGGCAAGGGCCGCCTGATGGGCTTCGGCCACCGCGTGTA
>DASUIY010000226.1:0-2368 GCA_036279555.1 Solirubrobacterales bacterium
GGCCTCGGAGAAGAGGGCCTGGCGGTAGCCGAACAGCACGTCATCCTTGGTCATGCGACTCCCTTTCTGAACTTCATTGGCGTGAAGCCAGGAGCCTGAGTCGCAACGCGGACAGCCCCCGACCCAGCTGGGTCGGGGGCTATCTCGCTTGAAGGGCTATCGATCTCCCGAGAAGTGTCGGGAGAACTTGGAGTCAGTTCAGTCTAGAGGCCGGATTCCAGGTCGACCCAAAATTGCGAACCGGCGAGCGGGACCCGCGGTGCTCCAGGGAACGACACCGCGAGGCGGCCGGCCCAGGACTTCGTCCCGTCGGGTGCGGCAGCGTAGGAGCCGGTTCGAGAGAAGGGCGCGGGCGGGCTCAGCCTGGCCGAGGTCAGCGCTTCGTTGCGAACGAAGGACCGAGACGGCGCGGCCGCCAGCGCGTACCGGACGACCGCCACCGATCCGAGGCTCTTTTCGGTGAGGGCGAGGTAGAGGGTCCTGTCGCCGATCTGCAGGGCGAGGAACTCCGTGGCGGCAAGCGCTTTGCGGTGGCCCGCCTGCAGAACGCTGAAGGGGAAGCTGGGGCCGCCCCTGACCGGGCGGGCGTACCGCGGGCTGGATGCGCGGAAGCCCCGCGACGAGCAACGAAGGCGCAGCGGGCTGCGAATCCTTCCCTTCGCCCGGTGCGCCCGCACGGCGACATAGCCCTGCTCGCCGGTGAAGCGAACGTTGCCGACAAAAACCCCAAACCGGTTCGTGTACCGGTCGGGGCCTCTGCAGTGACGGCGAGAGGCTGACTTCGTAACCCGGCCAGAAGGCCGGAACCGCACGGCGATCCTGCCGAACCTGCCGAACGACGCCTTGATTCGTCGCGGCGTGACGATGCCGCGAGCCACGTACCCGGTGACCGCGGTGCCGCGGCCCGGCGACTCGGCATCCGGCCCCGATCGACCGCGCCTGGTGACGACGATGCCGACGATGCCGTCGACCGCGAACACGGCGAGGTCGTAGCCTTGCCGTGACCCAAGCCGGAAGCTGGATTCCCAAGTGCTTCGTGGCTTGGGGTTCCGGTGCAGGCGGCCCCGCACGAGCGCGCGGAACTTCGCCGGCACGGCGGCGGGGACGTCGAGAGGGCTCGCCGGGGACGTGGGAGGGACCGCGAAGACCGCCACGACCAGGAAGAGCGCTCCGAAGCAGCGGGCCCTAACGCTCATCGGACCCGCCCCGCCCGTGCATACAGCCGGCCGACTTCCCTGCCGAAGTAGGCGCCGAAGCTAGTCTCCGGGTCGTCCGCGTAGCCGTAGTTGGTGACGCTGTTGAGGATCCCGTCGCCGATCGTCCACCCACCGCCGGAGGCGCCTCCGGTGACCCGGCACTCGGCGGCCAGGTTGAGCGGGCCCGGCGAGAGGATCGAAAGCACGTCATGGCCGAGGAACGGGGTGTCGGTGCAGACGCTCTGCGTTTCGCCGTCGAAGGGCGGTTCGGCCGGATATCCGTGGATGTCGAAGACCTGCCTCGCCCCGAGGCCCCATGCGATCCCGGCCCCGCCGACCGCCTTGGCGAGGAGCTGACCGCGTGCGTTTCGGGAGACGACCGCCGCGCCGACGTCGTAGTTCTCGCTGCCCGTCGTGCGCCAGCGCCGAGTCGTGTCGATCCATTTCGCCGGAAAGACCCCGAAGGGGCGCTGCCCGTACCGGTAGCCGGGGACGAAGACCCAGCGGAAGTCGATCCAGCTGCCGCGATGGCCACCGCTGTGTATGCAGTGCGCCGCGGTCATCACGACGCTGAAGTTCGGCGCGTTGACCGAGGTGCCCGAGCAGCGGCCGAGGCCGAACGGGGTGACCATGAAGACGACGCCGTGCGCGCGGGCCACCGGGACCGTGGGGTCGGGCACCGTTTCGGTAATGGAGCTCACCCCCGCCCCATCGCTCGGGCCGACCCGCGGGAAGACATGCGGCGTGCCCGCCTCCGCGCGCGCGAGCCTCTGCCGGGGCTCGACCGCAGGCCGCGCAGGCACCCTGGCATCGAGTGGCTTCGCCCGCTTCATCCGGTCGGCCGTCCAAAACGCGACCGCTTCCCGAGCCTTCGCCGGCAGGGTGGTCGCCGCGTCGGCCGACGTAGGCGTCCACGCCCCCGTGGAGATACACGAAACAGTCGCTCCCAGCGCGAGTCCCATGGACAGACGACGCATTCCCCGGCCAAATGCGCTCATCCCGAGCAGTCTACTTATGTACACCAGCGCTCAAACGGTTTTGCGAAACCGCGCCGCCTCTGTGCCACCGTGACTAGCCACGCTGTCGAGCGCGAGCCTGATGTCCTTGACCAGGAGCTGCAGATTCGTCGCATCGCTGGGCGAGGGTTCGAAACCGAAGTGCTCGTAGAAAGC
>DASUIY010000227.1:0-4753 GCA_036279555.1 Solirubrobacterales bacterium
TGGCCGTCCTCCAGGGGAATTGATTGCACCGCGCGCCGGCGCGCGGTGCAACGAGGAGCGCGGCCTGGGGCCGCGCCTAGACACCGCCGGCGTCAGCCGCTTCGCGACATTCCCCTGGAGGACGGCCAGGCTCCCTTCTAACACGTCACCGAGTGACTCCCAGACCGCGATCTCGGCTTCAGAGTCCCCAAGCTTTTGAAAAAAGCTTGGGGCGCCCGTAACGGCACCCCCGGGCATGTGGAGCTTTCGGGGAGGCGGTGGAGAGTTGACCCACCTATAGGGGGGTCAACTCTCGCATCGGCGCTTCGGGGGGTGAGCTTTCGAAGCTTGTGCGCTGTTGGAGGGATGCAGGTGCCCCTGGCCAAAACACTCAAGCGAGGCTCCCGCCGAGCGTTTTGGCCAGGGGCACCTGCATCCCCTACCTAGCCCCGCCGAGCGTTTTGGGGAGGGGTGCCGGCGTCCCCCTACCAACCACGCCACGTGAACCGGCTATTTGCCGAGTACGCCACCGACTGTTTCCACCGCTTTGTCGACCGTTTGCCCGACGGGGGATTCGGGACCAGCCAAGCCGTTCACGGTCGTTTCTGTCACTTCGGTCACTCCGGTATCGCCAAGGGTGCCGCCGAGGGTCTCGTCGACGCCGGAGACGGTTTCGTTGACCGCGCCGGTGACGGCTCCCGAAGTCGACTGGCCTGACGTCCCGGACCCCGCGCCGCCGGCCTGAGAACCCGAGCCGCCGCCATTGCTCCCGCTCGCAGCGGAGGGCGTCGACCCGGAGGGAGCGGAGCCGCCTCCTCCGACGGGATCCGATGCCGGCGTATCGGCAAGGGGCGCTCCACCCGGGACCGTCCCGAGGGCGGCGTCCCCGCTGCGCTGCCCGGAACCGGCGTCCCCTCTCCCCTGAGAGGCGATCCCAGCCTGGATTGGGCCGGCTCCGCCCGTTGCCCCAGAGGAGACGCCGTCGGAGCCCGCCGGTCGTGCCGGAGAGAGGGCCGCCTCGTCGCCGCCGCCGAGAGCGGCCAGCGGCCAGTCCTTGAGGGCCTGGAGGGAGACGAGCAGGACGAAGGCGACGACAGCAGCGGCGACGAGCGCCGTGGCCGATACGGCGCTCGCGAGATAGGTCTGGGCCTGGCGAACCATCGACATCGCCTCCTGGGTCGCTTGGTACCCAGAGTCGCAGGGGAAAACCGCGACGCCATACCTAATAGTCGAATTTTTGATCGATTTTAAGTAGTGCTACAGGTAGCCCAGGGGGTCGGTGGGGGCGCCCCCGACCCGCACCTCGAAGTGCAGATGGTCGCCGAAGCAGTGCCCGGTGCAGCCGACGTACCCGATCACGTCGCCCTGCGAGACGCTCCCCGACGTCACCGCAAAGGACGACTGGTGGGCATAGCACGTCTGCAGCCCCCCGCCGTGGTCGAGACAGGTGAAGTTGCCGTAGCCGCCGCTTTCTGCGTCGGACTGGACCAGGACGACCGACCCCGAGGCGGCCGCGCGAATCGGGGTGCCCGCCGGGACCGCGATGTCGATGCCCTCGTGCATGCGTCCCCAGCGCATCCCGAAGGTCGAGACGACCGGTCCGTCGACCGGCCAGATCAGCTGGCCGGAGCCGTAGCGAATCGGCCCCGCGGGGAGGGGCGCGGAGGCCGTTTCGCCCAGCCGGGCGGCGAGCTCGGCCTGGATCTCGGTCACCTCTCCGTGGAGCTCCTGTTCGGTCTCGCGGATCTTCTCCAAGGCCGCCACTCGCTCGCCTCGCGCCGCCACCAGCGCCGACTGGCGCCGCTCCACGGCGGCGCGGGCGCTCGAGAGCGCCCGCTCTTCGGCGGCGATGGCGTCGCGCGCGGCCTCGATCCGGTTCTTCGCCGTGCGCAGCCGGAAGACAGTGCTCTTAACCTGGTCGCGCAGGTCGCGCACGCGGCCGACGATGGCTTCGTCCATGCCGCGTATGTGGTTCAGGTATTCGGTGCGGCCGATCAGGTCGTCGTATCCGTCGGCCCCGACGAGGACGCTGAGGACGTCCGGGGTGCCGGTCTCATAGATCGCGACCAGCCGCTCGCGCAGCGCCACCAGCGCGCGCTTGAGGCGGGCGCGAACCACCGCGAGGTGCCTCTTGGCGGTATCGAGTTCGGCGACTGCGCGATCGAGCTCGGCCTGCTTCGCGTCGAGCCGGACCTGGACCGCGGCCTCGCGACCGCGCAGCACCGCGACCTCGCCGGTCAGCCTGTCGATCCGGTCCTTGTAGCGCGAGATCGTCGTCGTCAGCACCCCGTGGCGCTCGCGCACCTCGGAGAGCTTCGCTTCCTTCTCGTCGAGCTTCGATTCGAGTTCGTCGGCGGCAGCGGTGCCGGCTGCGAGCAGCACGAGCAGCGCCGCCGCGGCGGCCAGAAGAGCCGCCAGGGCAGGGCGAGTCTTGAACATCGTCGAAACAGGCTAGCTGAGCCGAAGAACCGCCTCCTTGCAGGGCATTAACCGTGCAACCGGGCTTGCGATCAGGCCTGGCGAGGCGCGTTCTCGACGTGCAGCAGGGCGTCGGGGGCCTGCTCCTCCATCTGAAGGGTGGTGTGATCGATGCCGAAACGCTCGTGCAGCAACAGCTCGATCCGGCGCCGCACCAGGTCCCGATCGCACTCGGGCGAGACGACGACGTGGGCCGCGAGGGCGCCGAATCCGGAGGTGACCGTCCAGACGTGCAGGTCGTGGACCGAGCGCACCCCCTCCTCTTCGCAGATCGCCGCCCCCGTCGCGTCGACGTCGACGCCTTGTGGCGCGGCCTCCATCAGCACGCCGAGCGGCTCCGCTATGAGGCGCCAGGAGGAAGCGAGGATCAGCGCGGCGATCAGGAGGCTGACGAGCGGGTCGACGATCGGCGAACCGCCCGCAAGCACGAAGGCTCCAGCGATCACGACCCCGATCGAGCCGAGCGCATCGGCGGCGCTGTGACGCAGCACGCCCTCGAGGTTGACATCGGTGCGCTCGCCGCGGGCGAGGACCGCCGTAGCGGCCACGTTGCCGAGCAGGCCGAGGACGCCGAGCGCGAGCACGCCGAGCCCGTCGATCCCGGGAGGGTTGCCGAGCCGTCCGACCGCCGCGAAGGCGACCGCAAGCGCCACCGCCACCAGCAGCAGCCCGTTGACCAGCGCGGCAAGGATCTCCGAGCGCTGGTACCCGAAGGTCATCCGCCCGCCGGCGGGCCGAGCCGCAAGCGAGGCCGCGAACAGCGCTAGCCCGATCGCCCCGACGTCGGACAGCAGATGCCCGGCATCGGCAAGCACCGCCAGCGACCCGGTCAGAACCCCGCCGACCGCCTCGGCAACCAGCATCGCCCCATTGATCCCCAGCGCAACCCACATCCGCCGGCGGCTGTCGCCACGCCGAGCGTCCAGTGCGTGCGAATGCGAATGCACGCCCCGAGATTAGGGCCTATCCCGGCAGGGGTGGAACGTCTTGTACTTTTTCGCGAGCAGCCATCGTCGGTCGCCAAAGACGCAGCTCGAAAAAGTTAAGTGAAACCCCTGCCGGGATAGGCCCTTATGCCGGAACTGCCTCTTTCTCAGCCTTCTCGGCCATCGCCCCCTCAGCGACTTCGGCCGCGTACCCAAGCCGCTCGGCGTACTCGCGGGCCTGCATGCGCGAGATGACCATGCGCTGGATCTCGGCCGTGCCCTCGAACAGCTGGTAGATCTTGGCGTCGCGGAAGAACTTCTCCAGCGGGCAGTCCTTGCTCCAGGCGTAGGGCCCGACGAGGTCCATCAGGGTCGTCGTCGCCCACATCGTCACGTCGCCGCCCTTGAGCTTCGACATCGAGCCCTGGCCCCCGGTCATCGGGACGCCGTTGCGGCCCATCCAGGCGGCACGCTGGACCAGCAGGCGCGCGGCTTCGATCTCGGTCGCGACGTCGGCCAGGGTCTGCTGGACGCGCTGCTCGCCGAGCAGCGGCCTGCCGCTCTCGGTCTGGCCGTCGAGGTACTCGAGCGTCCACTCGTAGGCGGCCTGCGCGATGCCGAGCGCCGAGGCGCCGACCAGCGGCCGGGTGATCTCGAAGGTCGCAAGCGCGTCTGCGCCCCGCGACTTCTTCCCTTCCCGCCCGCGCTGCAGCTTGCGCTCCAGCTTCTCCTCGCCGCCGAGCAGGTTCTCGACCGGGATGCGGCAATCGTCGAGGACGATCTCCGCCGTGTGGGATGCGCGGATGCCGAGCTTGGACTCCTTCTTGCCCTGGGTCAGGCCGGGGGTGTCCTTGCCGACCACGAAGGAGGCCTGGCCGCGCGTTCCGAGTGTCGGATCGACCGTGGCGACGACGACGTGGACGTCGGCGATGCCGCCGTTGGTGATGAAGACCTTGGTCCCGTTGAGCACCCACTCGTCGCCGTCGCGCTTCGCCGTCGTCTTCAGGCTCTTGACGTCGGAGCCGGCCTGCGGCTCGGTCACCGCGTAAGCGCCGAGCTTGATCTCCTCGCCAGCTCCGAAGCACTCGGGCACCCACTGGGCGATCTGCTCGGGCGTGCCCGAGGACGCGATCCCAGCCGCTGCGAGACCCGAGCCGGAGATCGCCAGGGCGATGCCGGCGCAGCCCCAGTGAAACTCTTCGGCCGATATCACCTGCATCTGCCCCTCACCGTCTCCGGCCGAGCGCTGGATCCCCTCGAGGCCGCCGAAACCCTGCTTCCGGGCCTCTTTGATCACCTCCCAGGGAATGCTCTCCTCTTCGTCATGCTTGCGGGCGGCGGGCCTGATCACCTCTCGGGCGAAGGTCCGG
>DASUIY010000228.1:0-7039 GCA_036279555.1 Solirubrobacterales bacterium
CGGGTATGAGGCCTCACTGGCGGTCGACGTCGAGGATCCGACCTTCTTCGACCATCCCCTCGATCACATTCCGGGCCTCTACCTGCTCGAGGGGCTGCAGCAGATCGCGCTGGCGGCAGCCTGCGAAGAGCTGGCGGCCGACCCCGCGACCGTGCTCGTCTCCGCGATGCAGATGAAGTTCTCCCGCATCGCGGAGTTCCAGCCTGACGTGACCTGCGCCGTGACGCTCGATGACGACTGCCTGGCCGGCCGAGTCAGCTGCGTGCAGGGCGGCAGGGCCTGCTGCGAGGGCACGATCCGGATCGCGCGTCCCGATCGATGACCGCGCGGGGCCAACAGCCGCTGAGGATCGCCGTCGTCGGAGGAGGCATCGCCGGCATGGCCGCCGCGGAGGAGGTCGGCGCCCGCGGGCATCTGGCGGAGATATTCGAGGCGACGGCATGCCTCGGAGGGAGGATCGCGCCCGACGACCTGGCCTCCCGGGAGATCTTCCTCGGCGGCAAGAACATAGGCCGTCGCTACCGGCGGTTCCGCGAGCTCTTCGAGCGCCGGGGCCGAGCCGACTACGAAGTCTTCGGGCCCGAGTCGGGACAGGTCTGGCGCGGCCGGGTGAGAAAGCTGTCCTTCAGCTCACCCTCGATGAAACTGCGGCTGGGAGCCCGGCTGGCGCTGCGCGGGCAGGTGGGCGGCGGCAAGCGCTTTCTGCGCCTCGCCCGGCAGGTGAAACGCGATCCGGAAAGCGCCCACCTCGGCGACCGGTTCTTCGAGGATCTCGCACTCGGAACCGGCGATCCGGCCATCCCCGAGTACGTGGGCACGGCACTCTGCCAGGACGTCGTCCGTCACATGACGGTGAGGATGAACGCCGCCGAGCCCGGGGAGTGCCACCTCGGGAACATGGGAACGAACCTGGGCCTGATCGTCGACCGGTTCGACCAGCTGACCGGAACGGCGCTGGGGGACTGGATCCGGACCGTTCAAGCCGTCAACACAACTCATATGAGGACGCGGATCGCCGGGCTCACGAGGAAGGGCGGGCGTGTCGACGGCATCGTCGGCGTGGATGGAGACGAGCGTCGTTTCGACGGTGTCGTGCTCGCCCTGCCGGCCCACGCGGCCGCCCTGGTGATAGGCGAGCAGGAGGCGGCCCTGTCGAGCCTCCTCTGCACGATCCGTTACTTCCCGGTAGGCGTGGTGGTCGCCGAATACGACCGCCCGGCTTTCCCCGAGGCATTCGCCGCGCTCTCGGCGCCTGCGGGAATGGCTCTCAGCAACGCCGGCTCGTATGGCCTTCGGGACCGGAACGTCGTGCGCTACACGTTCAGCGGGCGGAGCGCACGCGACCGGATCCTCCCCGGCCTGTTCGATCCCGAGGAGCTCTTGAGCGAGGCGGAGGGCTTTCTCGGCCGCTACGCGCCGGTCGCCCGTGCCCGCCGGCTGGACTTCGCGGCGCGGGCCTTTCAGCCGGGGCTTTGCGCCTACCGCCAGGATCACGCGGCGTGCCTGCGCGAGGTGAGGGCCCGGCTCTCGGCGCTCCCGGGGCTGGCGCTGGCGGGCGACTACATGCGGGGCGCATCCCTGGAGGCGTGTGTGCGCTCGGGGCAGGAGGCGGCCGAGCAGGTGCTGACGGGGGCCCGCCGAGACGCCGGAAGCCAGGTCGAGCCCGTCGGCGGCCAAGCAAGTGCCGGCTGAGAAAAGCGACGTCAACTACAGGAGGATCAGAGATGGAGAGCAGCGTGGGAGCGGCAATCGCCGGCGAGGGCGCCGGCGACTCCGCCACGGACGGGCCTCGCCACTACGAGCCGGGCAACATCATCATCTTCGACCAGCCGTGGGAGAACCTGCGACTCGGCGACACGTTCCAGACCCGCTCGCGAACCATCACGGAGGCGGACGTGGTCCAGTTCGCCGCGATGACCGGCGACTGGCACCCGGCCCATTCCGATGAGACATGGGCGACGGAGAACATGTTCGGGCGCCGCGTCGCCCATGGCATGCTGATCGTCTCCTACTCGCTGGGACTGGTGCCGAACGATGCCATCCTCGCGCTGCGAAGGATCCGGAGCATCAACTTCAAGCAGCCGGTGTTCTTCGGCGACACGATCCACGTCCTGGGCAAGGTCGCCGAGAAGCGTGAGATGGGCCCCGAGGTCGGAATGGTGCTGGGACGCTGGCGAACGAAGAACCAGGACGACGAAACGATCTGCACCATGGAGCTCGAAGCTCTCTGGCGTCGAGAGGGGGCGTCCCAAGAGGCCATGAGCGCAATCCAGGCCCCGCAGCAGCGGTGAGGGAGCTGCCCAAGACGTGCTTGGTCGGCGCGGGTGCCTCGGGCATAACGACCGCACGGTCACTCGCCGCGCGCGGGGTGCCGTTCGACTGGTTCGAGAAGGGAGACCGGGTCGGCGGGATCTGGGCATTCGAAAACGAGAGCGGCCTGTCCCCCGCCTACCGTCAACTGCACATCAACGTCTCGCGTGCGCGCATCGAGTTCTCCGACCATCCGATGTCCGACTCGATCGCTCAGTACCCACACCACACCGAACTGGCCCGGTACTTCGACGACTACGTCAAACGCTTCGAGCTCCACCGGAACCTGCGACTGATGACGGAGGTGCGCCGAGCCCGAAGCCTCGACGGCATATGGGAGGTCGAGCTGAGCAGCGGCGAGACCTGCCGCTACGACGCCCTTGTCGTCGCCAACGGGCATCACTCGGCCCCCCGCCGGCCCACACCTCCGCCGCCCGGCGAATTCCTCGGCGAGCAGATGCACTCACACGACTACCGGGACAACGCCATGCTGCGCGACAGGGACGTCCTGGTCGTGGGCTTCGGCAACAGCGCCTGCGACATCGCGGTGGAGTCGAGCATGGCCGCGCGCAACACGTACCTCTCGGTACGGCGCGGAGCGCACGTCCTGCCGAAGACGATGTGGCGCTGGACGTACGATCAAGTGCCCGGCCTCGAGTACGCACTCGGCAGGGGAATCGGCATTGGGCCCTTCGGGTTCCAGCTCCCTTGGCGACTGCGGCAGTGGTGGCTCGACCGGGGCCATCGCCTGAGCGTCGGCCGGATGGGCCTCTACGGGCTGCCGGCCCCCGGACACGACTTCGGCGCCACGCACCCCACTATCTCTCCACGGCTCCTCGACTGCCTGCTGAACGGTGAGGTAGAGCCGAGGCCCGCGATCGAGCGACTGGAAGGCGAGCTCGTGCATTTCACCGACGGAAGCGCGGCTCGCGCCGATCTCATCGTCTGGTGCACCGGGTACGAGATCGGCTTTCCGCTCCTCGACCCCACCCTGGCACCGGTCGGCAGACAGAACGAAGTGGAGATGTACTGGAACGTGTTCAGCCCGGAGGTCCCCGGCCTTGCCTTCGTGGGACTCCTTCAGCCTGCGGCGGGCTCCACCATGCAGATCTCCGAGATCCAGGGGAAGTGGGTTGCGTCCTACCTCTCGGGGGAATACGCCCTGCCGTCGAAAGCGGAAATGAGGCGCAGCATCGCGCGACAACGTCAGCGGGACTCCCGCCGTTTGGTCGCTTCGGCACGCCACACGGTGCAGGTCGAGCAGTTCGACTTCGCCTGGCGCCTCCGCCGCGAGCTCCGCAGGGGACGACGTCGAGCACGAGTAACCTGACGGAATGGAGCCGACGCGCTGGCTGGCGGTGGCTGTCCTGCTGGGTCTGCCCAGCGTGGCCTTCGGAGGCTGGGCACTGCTGACGCACATCACCGGCAAGGAGGGCCTCTCGCCGGCCCAGCAGCGCTTCTTCCGGGACGGCCACGCCCACGCCGGTGTCCTGCTCGTGCTCTCCCTCGTCTATGTCGGCTACCTGGACGAGACCGGCTTCTCGGAGGGACTCCAGTGGGCGGCGGGGCTGACGCTGCTCGTGGGCGTAATGGCCCAGTCAGGTGGCTTCTTCCTGCACATGGCCGCTGCCGACACCCACTCCCCATCGGCCGGGACGAAGCTGACTCGAGCCGGTGCGCTGCTGATCGGCGCTGCGCTCTTCGCGCTCGCGATCGGCCTCATCGTCGCGTAACGGCCTTTCGAACCGGGCTCGAATCGGTCGGGAACGACCGGTTTGCGCTCCTCCTGCCCCCTATCTACAGTCCGCGCCGTGGCTCTTTCACATAGTAAAACCTGTGTGATCGGAGCGGGAATATCCGGGCTGGCGGCAGCGCGATCCCTGTCGCGCCGGGAGATCCCGTTCGAGTGCTTCGACCGTGCTCATCGCGTTGGCGGGGCCTATGCACTTCCCGGCCGCGGGCGATCGGAGGTGTCTCGCGAGCAGCTTCAGTTCTCCGACTGGCCGATGCCGAGGTCATCCCCCCTCTTCCCCGGCGGGTCGCGAGTGGCCTCCTACCTGCGCGACTACGCCGAGCGCTTTCGGCTCGGCGACCACATCCGGCTGGAAACGGGCGTCGCCGCGGCGTCGCGTGCTGCGGACGGCAAATGGGAGATCGAGCTCGACGGCGGCGAGCGGCGGCGCTTCGACGCGCTGGTCGTCGCCGGGGGGAGCGACGAGATCGCGTCGACGCCGCGCGCGCTTCCGCCGGGAGAGTTCTCGGGCACCCAGGTGCACGTCAGCGAGTGCCGCGACGAGTCCGTCATGCGCGCTCGCGACGTCGTCGTCGCGGGTGGCGGAGGGGCCGCGTGCGACGCCGCCGTGGCCTCCAGCTACGTAGCTCGCTCGACGCACATCTCCCTGCTCCGCCCCCACTACGTGCTGCCCCAGGTCGTTCTGGGCAGGCCCTACGACCAGCTGCCGGGCCTGCCGTACCTGCTCGGGAGGGGCGGGCTGCCCCGCGGGCCGCGGAGGCGCATGCTCGAAGCCGGTCACCGGGCGCTCGTCTCGCTCCCCCTCCACGGCCTGCCGAGGCCGAGCGATCCCCCGGGGGAGGCGGAGGTCACGGTGGCGCCCTCCCTGCTCGAGCGCCTGCTGCACGGGCGCATCCATGTCCGGCCGGCGATCGCCCGGCTCGAAGGAGACCACGTGCGGTTCGCCGACGGGAGCCGGGCGAAAGCGAATCTGATCGTCTGGTGCACTGAGAGCCGCACCGGGTTTCCCTTCCTCCCCGACGAGCTGGCACCGGCGGGAGAGGGCCGGCTGGAGCTTTTCTGGAACGTGTTCCCGGTGGGCGAGCCGGGCCTGGCTTTCGTCGGCTTGGTCAACCCGCTGGGCTCGCCGACGCGAATCGCCGAGTGCCAGGGCGAGTGGGTCGCCGCCTATCTGAGCCGCCGTTACGCCCTGCCGAACGAGCGGGCCATGAGAAGGAGCATCGAGCGGCGCCGCGGCGGCCGGGGCCACCACTCCTCCTCGCCAGGGCGCGCGCCGGCCGTCGAGCAGCACCACTACCTGCGCCACGTAAACCGGGAGCGACGCATGGGCCGGTGGCGCGTACGCCTCTGGCGGCGATGAGACCGGCCTCCGCGACTCCACCTCCGGGAGCCGCGCCTTGAAGGGGCTGGCCTCACTGGCCGTCGCCAGGCCTCGACACGTGCTCGCGGCGTGGCTCACCCTGGTCGGGGTGCTCGCCCTCCTCGGCATGGGGGTCGAGTCGAAGCTCCACCGCAGCAACCTGATCATCCCCGGGACGACGGCCCAAAAGGCGATCGAGAGCCTCGAACCGAAGTTCGGGGAGAACTTCGACCAGGTCGTCGTGCTGGAGGGCCCGCGCCAGGCGATCGACCGGCAGGGCCCCAGGGTAACGGCCGCCCTCGAACGGATCGACGGCATCAGCCTGCTTGCCCCGTGGCTGGGCGTCGGCGAAGGCCTGCGGCCGCAGAAGGACACGGCCCTGATCGTCATTCGCGCCCAGGGCGACTTCGACCACGTCTCAAGAGAGGTGGCGCCCGAGATCAGGCGGCGGGCGAAGGGCTCGGTAAGCCCTCCCGTCCGGGCTTATGCCAGCGGCTACCCGGACATCGCCGAGGGGATCCACGGCGGGACCGTGGAGGCGATCCAGCACGCCGAGCTGCTCGCCGTGCCGTTGCTGATCGTCATCCTGCTCCTGGTCTTCAAGAGCCCGGTCGCCGCGGCGCTGCCGCTGTTCGTCGGGTTGACGACGATCGGCGCGGCGAAAGGCGGCCTGACGTTGATCAACGAGGTCTTCGCCCTCGACGCCCTCTCGCTGAACATCGCGTCGATGATGGGGCTGGCGCTGGGGGTCGACTACGCGCTGCTGATGGTGTCCCGCTTCCGGGAAGAGCTCAGCTCCGGGCTCTCGCCCACCGAGGCGGCGCTGAGGACGGCCGAGCGAACCGGGCGCACGATCTCCTCGGCCGGGATCGCTCTCGTCGCGGCGATGTCCGCGACGACCTTCGTCGTCCCCGGCTCGCTGCTGCTGGGCGTCACGATGGCGCTGATCTCCGTCGTCGTGCTGAGCGTCTTCGGTGCGCTGATCGCGCTGCCGGCGATGCTCTCCCTGCTGGGCACCAACGTCGATCGCTGGACCTTCGGCGACGTGAACCGCCGCAGCCGCTTCGGCGGGCTGGCGCTGCGCGCGCTGAGGCATCCGGCGCTCGCCGTCGCCCTGTCGCTGGTCGCCGTCTGCACCTTCTCGGCGATCGCGCTCGGGGTCGAAACCGGCCCCCCCGACCCCCGCGGCCTCCCCCCCAACGAGGAGCGCAGCGACTACCTCGCGGTAAAGCAGGCCCTCGGCGCCGGCTGGATCGCGCCCTACGAAATCGGCATCACCTCCGACGACGGGCCGCTGACCGAGCCCGAGACGCTGGCGGCAACCGAGCGGTTCCAGCGCAGGCTCGCCGAACGGCCCGACGTGGCCGCGGTGCTCGGGCCGGGTCAGCTCATCCGGCGCACCAGACAGCTCCAGCGGGTGCCGGCAAGGCTCTCCAGCACCCGCAGGTTCCTCGAGGAAGGGCTGGCCAGCCAGGGTGAGCTTGCCGAAGGCCTGGCCGGGATCGGCTCCGGCGTGAGTCAGATGCGCGGCGGCCTCGCCAGCGCCGCCGGCGCCGCCGGCCGCCTCGAAGCGGGCGGCAACTCAGCCGCGAGCGCAGCCGCGGAACTGGACTCGG
>DASUIY010000229.1:0-3758 GCA_036279555.1 Solirubrobacterales bacterium
GCAGAGCCCCGGCGCGATCCGCGGTGCCTCGATGCAGGACGTGATCTCCGCCGGCGGCAAAGGTGTCGGACAGCGCCGCATGGCCGAAGTAGAGGTCACGATCGACAACTCCGAGGGCCGCGCCGCCACCGAGCTCTCCGAGATCGCGGTGAAGCGGACGCTGGATCGCTCCGGCGACGGCGGCTACCGCCTCAACGGCGCCCGCTGCCGCCTCGTCGACGTCGCCGAGGTGCTCTCCGACACCAACCTCGGCCGCGAGATGCACTCGGTGATCAGCCAGGGCAGGGTCGAGTCGATCGTCCACTCCAAGCCCCGCGAGCGCCGCCTGCTCGTCGAGGAGGCGGCCGGCCTCGGCAAGCACCGCAAGCGCCGCCGCCGGGCCGAGCTGAAGCTGCGCGCGGCGCGCGACAATCTCGACCGGGCGCTCGACCTCGAGCGCGAGGCGCGGGCACGCCTGCGGCCGCTGAAGCGCCAGGCGCAGGCGGCCGAGCTGGGGGCGCGGATCGAGCGCGAGGAGCTCGGCCTGCGAGGCCAGCTCGTCGCCGAGGAACTTCGCTTCGGCGCAGACCGCGCCGCGGCCGCAGAAAAGGCGGCGCAGGAGGCGCGTGCAAAGCGGGTTGCGCTGGAGAAGCAGCTCGCCGAGGTGAGCGAGAAGCGGCGTGCCGCCGAGGAGCGCTTCGCCGCCCGCGACCGCGACCGCACCCAGGCCTGGGGTGTGCTGACCAAGCTGCGCGGCGAGCAGCAGCGGGTCGCCGTGCGCGCCGCAAGCCTCGGCGGCCGCGAGGGAGAGCTCGCCGCCGGCCTGGAGGCACTGCGCACCGAGCTCGGGCCGCTGACGCTCGACGTCGGCGACGGCGCTGCGCCGGGCGAGCGGGCGCGCAAGCTCGAGGAGGAGCTGGGCGAGATCGAGGCCGGCCTCTCGGCCGCCGGCGACGGGCTCGAGCGGGCGCGAGCGGCGGGCGCCGGCGAGAATGCCCGCGAGGCTGCTCTCGGTGCGGTGCGCAGCGGCGCCGAGCGCGCCACGCGTCACGCGCGGCGCGCGGAGGGCCTGCTCGGCGAGCGCCACCGCGAGCAGCTGCGCAGGCGGCTCGCGGCCGGCGAGGAGCTGCTCGACGACGTTCGCGCCGCAGCAGCCGCGGCGACCGCCGCAGAGGCTGCGATCCGCGCCCGGGTCGAGCGGATCGAGCAGCGCGTCGTCGGCGGCGAGGACGACGGCGACGAGATCGCCGAGGAGATGCGCGCCTGTTCGCAGCGGGAGTACGAGCTGCAGGCCGAGATGAGCGCCGCCTCCGATCGCCTCACCGAGGTCGAGGTCGAGGCCGCGCACCTCGGCGACCGGCGCGCCGAGGCGGCGAAGGAGCTGGCCTCGATCGCCGAGCGCCTGGGCGAGGAGGTCGAGGCCGCGGAGCAGGCCCTGAGCGACGAGGAGCGGGCCGACATCGACCGCCGGCTCGAACGGCTGGAGCGCCGCCGCGCCCAGATCGGCCCGGTCAACCCGCTGGCCGAGCGCGAGTACGAGGAGGCGCGCGAGCACGTCGAGTCGCTGCAGGCCCAGCGCGAGGACACCGAGCGCGGCATGCGGGAGCTGGAGGCGCTGATCCGCGACATCGACCGCGAGATCGACCGCGCCTTCGAGCAGACCTTCGAGGCGACCGCGAAGAACTTCGAGGAGATGGTCGAGCACCTCTTCCCCGGCGGCCGCGGCGCTTTGCGCCGGGTCAGCCTGCGTTCGGTCCGCGATGCGGCCGCGGAGGCCGAGGCGCCCGAGGCCGAGGGCGGGGAGGACGAGGAGGCGGAAGAAGAGCGCGACGAGTTCGGCGTCGAGATCGAGGTCACCCCGGCCGGCAAGTCGACCCGCAAGCTCTCGCTGCTCTCCGGAGGCGAGAAGTCGCTGGTCGCGATCGCCTTCGTCTTCGCCGTCTTCCTCGCCCGGCCCTGCCCCTTCTACATCCTCGACGAGGTCGAGGCCGCCCTCGACGACGCCAACATCGACCGCTTCCTGCAGCTGATCCGCCGCTTCTCCGACCGCGCCCAGTTCGTCATCGTCACCCATCAGAAACGCACGATGGATGCCGCCGACGTCCTCTACGGAGTCAGCATGGGCGGCGACGGGGTCACTAAGGTCGTCTCGCGGCGGTTGCCGCGCGAAGTCGCGGAGGACGAGGATGGGGAGGAGGAAGAGTCGCGTTCCGAGGCGCCCGCTCCGCCGCCCTTCGCCGGTCTCGCCGAGGAGCGGGAGGAGGACCAGGGCGATTCGCCGCCGGCCCCCGGCCTGATCGGCGAGCAGCCAGCGGTCGCGCCTTCCCCGGCGCTTAAAGAAACCGCCTAGTTTCCAGCCCAGACCCTGCGCTACGCTCTTTTTGAGGGGTACGAAAGGAGCGGTGGTGGCACAAAGCCACATGGACAGGCTGACGTCGTTCGACACGTCGTTCCTGACCAACGAGAAGTCCAACGGGCACATGGCGATCGGCGCCGTGCTCGTCTGCGACGGCGAGCCGCCCAGCCACGAGGACTTCCTCACCAGCATCCGCAGCCGCCTGCACCTGCTGCCCCGGCTGCGCCAGCGTCTCGCCTTCCCGCCCCTCAGCCTGGGCCGTCCCTTCTGGGTCGACCACCCCGACTTCGACATCCACGACCACGTGCGCCGAGTCGCCGTTGCCGCCCCCGGCACCGACGAGCAGTTCCGCGAAGTGGTGGCCTCGTCCTTCGCCCCGCCGCTTGACCGCTCGCGCCCGCTCTGGGAGCTGTGGCTGGTCGAGGGCCTCGAGGGCGGCCGCTTCGGGATCGTCTACAAGACCCATCACGCGCTCGCCGACGGGATCTCGGCCGTGGACATCGGCACCCTGCTCTTCGACGTCGAACCGAAGGCCGAGCCGGACCGCAGCGAGGAGCCCTGGGACCCCAGCGTGCCCCCGACCCGGACGGGCCTGCTGGGGCAGGCGGTCCTCGGCTTCGGCGCGACGTTCTCGCGCACCGCCCGCTGGCTGCTGGCGGCCCTGCGCGCGCCGCGCCGCGCCGCGAGGCGCGCGGCCGACGGCTTCGCCGGCCTCTGGGAGGTGACCTGGAACCTGGCGAAGCCGGCGCCGAAGGTCCCGCTCAACGTCGAGATCGGCGCCGAGCGCTGCTTCTACGGGACCCGCTGCGACCTCGGCGAGTTCAAACGGATCAAGAACGCGCTCGGCGGGACCGTCAACGACGTCTCCCTGGCGGTCGCCGCCGGCGCCCTGCGCAGCTGGATGCTCGATCGCGAGCTCGAGACCGAGGGCGTCGAGCTGCAGGCCCTGGTCCCGGTCTCGGTCCGGACCGAGAACGAGCACGGGGAGCTCGGCAACCGGCTGACGGCGATGCGCGGCCCGCTGCCCGTCGGCGTCGAGGATCCGGCCGAGCGCCTGCGGATCGTCTCCAAGGCGATGGACGGCCTCAAGGCCTCCAAGCAGCCGCTTGGGGCGGAGGCGATCTGGGGCCTCAACGACTGGTTCCGCGACTTCGCGCCGCCTCTGCTGCTGGCGCCGACCGCCGCGATCAACTTCTCGACCAGGCTCTTCAACCTGCTCGTCACCAACTTCCCGGGGCCGCAGATCCCGCTGTACGTGCTGGGCCGCGAGCTGGTCGAGGTCTACCCGGTCGGCTTCCTCGCCCGCCGCCACGCGCTGGCGATCGCGATCATCAGCTACAACGGCTCGGTCGGCTTCGGGCTGCTCGGCGACCGCGACTCCCTCGGCGACCTCGAGCGGCTCGGCTCGTACGTCGACGGTGCC
>DASUIY010000230.1:0-2996 GCA_036279555.1 Solirubrobacterales bacterium
ACGACCGGCCGCCCCCGGGTGTCCGCTTCGTGGTCACGAAGTCCGCGCCCGGCCAACCACCCTTCCCAGGCCTCCGGGTGAAGCGCATCGCGTCCCCATACGTCCTCTGGGAAGTCACGGCACCGTCCCCCGGCCGGACCCCCTGCCCCCTCATCGCCGTCCGCCAGGCCCGCCAAGGCCAAAACCGCTGACTTCGCCCTTTCCGGCGTTATCGGCCTGGAAAAGGCGAAGTCAGCGGGGGACGGTGGGCGGGGCTTGCGTACGATGGCTCCCGATGGAGGCTGCGACGCAAAAGATCACGGTCAACCTGCCCGACGGTACGCCGCTGGAGCTGCCCGGCGATGCCACCGGTGCCGACGCCGCCGCGGCGATCGGGCCGGGCCTTGCCAAGGCCGCCCTGGCGATCCGGGTCGACGGCGAGCTGCGCGACCTCTCGGCGCCGCTCTCCGACAGGGCCGAGATCGCGATCCTCACCGACCGGGACCCCGAGGCGCTGGACCTGATCCGCCACGACGCCGCCCACGTGATGGCCGAGGCGGTGCAGGAGCTCTATCCCGGGACCAAGGTGACGATCGGGCCGGCGATCGAGAACGGCTTCTATTACGACTTCGACTTCCCCGAGGACGTCAAGGTCACCGACGCCGACCTGGAGAAGATCGAGGCGGCGATGCGCGACCACATCGAGGCCGACGAGGCCTTCGAGCGCCGCGACGTGCCGGTCGCCGAAGCGATCGAGATCTTCGAGGGTCAGGGCGAGGACTACAAGGTCGAGCTGATCCGAGACCTCGTCTCCGGCGAAGGCGTCGAGACCGTCTCGCTCTACCGCAACGGCCCCTTCGAGGACCTCTGCCGCGGCCCTCACGGCCCCTCGACCGGGCGGATCAAGGCGATCAAGCTCAGCTCGCTCGCCGGCGCCTACTGGCGCGGCGACGAGAAGCGCCAGATGCTGACCCGGATCTACGGCACCGCCTTCTTCTCGAAGAAGGACCTCGCTGCCCACCTCGAGCTGATAGAGCAGGCCAAAGCTCGCGACCACCGCCGGCTCGGCCCCCAGCTCGGCATCTTCATGCTGCGCGAAGAGTCGCCCGGGATGCCCTTCTGGCTGCCCAACGGGACCACCCTGCTGCACCTGATCGAGGACCAGGTTCAGGCCCAGCTGCGCAAGCGTGGCTACAAGGAGATCGCCACGCCTCAGGTGCTTGACGAGGAGCTCTGGCACCGCTCCGGGCACTGGGACAACTACCGCGACGACATGTACTTCATGCAGTCCGACGAGCGGCGCCTGGCGCTGCGGCCGATGAACTGCCCGGGGGCCTGCCTCGTCTTCGACTCCGAGCGGCACTCCTACCGCGAGCTGCCGCTGCGCCTGGCCGAGTTCGGCCGCGTCTCGCGCAACGAGCGCGAGGGCGTCCTGCACGGCCTGCTGCGCGTCCGCGCCTTCACCCAGGACGACGCCCACGTCTACTGCACCGAGGAGCAGATCGCCGACGAGGTCGCCGACATCTGCGAGGCGATCGACGAGCTCTATGCCCGCTTCGGCTTCGAGGACGTGCGGGTCGAGCTCTCGACCCGGCCGGAGAAGTCGATGGGGTCGGAGGAGCAGTGGGCGAAAGCGGAGGCGGCGCTGACCGAGGCGCTCGACCGCCAGGGCCGCGAGTACGAGCTCAACCCCGGCGACGGCGCCTTCTACGGGCCGAAGATCGACTTCCACGTCACCGACGCGCTCGGCCGCTCATGGCAGTGCGGCACCTGTCAGCTCGACTTCCAGATGCCCGAGCGCTTCGAGCTCTCCTACGTCGGAGCCGACGACGCAGCCCACCGGCCGGTGATGATCCACCGCGCCCTGCTCGGCTCGATGGAGCGCTTCGCCGGGATCCTGATCGAGCACTACGCAGGCCGCTTCCCGGCCTGGCTGGCGCCGGTGCAGGCGATCGTCCTGCCCGTCTCCGACCGCCACAACGAGTACGCAGAGCGCGTCGCCGCCGAGCTGCGCGAGGCGGCGGTGCGGGTCGAGGTCGACACCCGCTCGGAGTCGGTCGGCAGGAAGATCCGCGACGCCGAGCTGGGCCGCTACCCGTACATGCTGGTCGTCGGCGACCGCGAGCAGGAGGCCGGAGCCGTGGCTGTCCGCTCCCACGAGCAGGGTGAGCTTGGAGGGATGCCGGCGGCGGAGTTCGCAGCGCGCGTCCAAGCCGAAAGCGAGCTTTCTTGACTCGCACCTTGGCTCGAAGCGCCGCCTCTGTCTATACTCCGGGCACTTGATTGCAGGTACGCAAAAGACCTCGCGCCGCTGAGCGTCCCGTGCCCGCGCCTCTACCTCTCGTCCTCTTGAAGCTCGACGACACTCTTCGATAGTGCCGGTCCCGCGTAGGTTCGACCGGCGCCCACCAGAGCGCGACACGACTCGGATCAACGAGCGGATCCGCGTGCCCAAAGTCCGCCTGATCGGGGCGGACGGGGAGCAGCTCGGCATCGTCGAGATCGCCGATGCGCTCAAACGAGCCCAGGACGCCGACCTCGACCTGGTCGAGGTCGCCCCCGGCTCGAAGCCTCCGGTCACCCGCCTGCTCGACTACTCGAAGTACAAGTACGAGCAGGAGCAGAAGCAGAAGCAGGCGCGCAAGCACCAGCAGCAGGTCAACATCCGCGAGATCAAGCTGCGGCCGAAGATCGCCCAGCACGACTACGAAACCAAGAAGGGCCACGTCGAGCGCTTCCTGCGCCACCAGGACAAGGTCAAGATCACGATCATGTTCCGCGGTCGCGAGCAGGCGCATCCGGAGCGCGGCAGGGCGCTGCTGCAAAAGCTCTACGAGGACCTCGACGGGCTTGCCGTCATCGAGTCGCAGCCCCTGCAGGAAGGGCGCAATATGAGCATGTTGCTTGCGCCGGGGAAAGAGGCCGCGAAAGCTGAGACTTCTGAGGCTGAGGCGGCGCCTGAGGCCGAGGAGAAACCGGCCGACGACGCTGCGGCTTAGCTGGCTGCAGAACGAGAG
>DASUIY010000231.1:0-6931 GCA_036279555.1 Solirubrobacterales bacterium
AGATCGTGCGGCGGTCGATCGGGATCGTCTTCTCCGACGGGGGGCTGCTGGCGCTGAGCGCGGTCCGGCCCGAGCGGGCGGGCGGGCACGGCGAGGAGGAGGTCGCCGCGGTGCTATGCGGCGCCGACGGCGCGCCGGTCGAGGTCTCCGAGACGCTGCTCTCGACCGAGTACGGGCCGGATGGCGTGCAGCGGCGGGCGACGCTGGAGCTCTGGCTGGACGAGGAGGAGGGGCAGCCGCTGCGCGGTGCCGGCACGCTGATCAACTCCAGCGCGGTGAGCCATCCGGGGCTGAAGGGGCAGATCGCCTTCTTCCGCTGGTCGCTGGAGGGCCGCGAGGGCCTCGGCCACTACGAGGTGGTCACCGCCGATGGCTGAGGGCTCCAGGATCGACACGATCGTCTCCGACTTCGGCGGCGTGCTGACCACGCCGCTGCTCCAGTCGTTCATGGCCTTCCAGGACCAGACCGGGATCACGACCGAGATCCTCGGCAAGGGGATGCAGGCCGCCGCCGAGGCAAACGGCGAGAACCCGCTCTTCGAGATGGAGCGGGGCGAGATCACCGAGGTCGCCTTCCTCGACCTGCTCACCGAGAGCCTCGAGCCGCTGCTCGGCCACAAACCCGAGATGCACCGCTTCAAAGAGATCTACTTCGAGGCGCTCGAACCGAACCCGGAGATGATCGGGCTGATGCGGGAGCTGAAGGCGGAGGGCTACCGGATGGCGATGCTGACGAACAACGTGCGCGAGTGGGAGCCGCTGTGGCGCTCGATGCTGCCGGTCGACGAGATCTTCGAGACGGTCGTCGACTCGGCCTTCGTCGGCTGCCGCAAGCCGGAATCGCGGATATACGAGCTGACCCTGGAGCGGATCGCCAAGCCGGCCGAGTCCTGCCTCTTCGTCGACGACGTCCTCGTCAACATCGAAGGAGCCCGCAAGGCGGGCCTGCACGCAGTGCACTTCCAGGACAACGATCAGGCGATTCCGGAGATCCGCGCGGCGCTCGCCTAGAGCAGGTGGCGTCGGAGGAAGTTGACCTGGTCGGCGACCAGAGCCTCGTGCTCGGGACCGTCGTAGACGTCGAAGTGGTCGACGCCGGGGTAGGTGCGCAGCTCTCCCCTGGGCGCGCGGCGAGCCGCGGCGATCGCCGGGCCGGGCCTGGCGACGCGGTCGGCCTCGCCGACGCAGACGAGCCAGGGGCAGTGCAGCGTGGATGCGTGCCGGACAGGCCGGAAAGGCCGACCGAGGAGCCAGCGAGAGGAGACGCGGTTGCGCCAGCGCGAGTCCTCGCCGATCGAGACGACGCGGCGCCAGCCCTCCTCTCCGCCGGGGGCGTTGATGAACGCAGGCTCGTCGGGCCGGCCGACGGCTGGGACGTGCCGCCCCCGCGCTGCCGCCGCGAGCATCCGGGCGGTCACCGACGGTGAGGAGCGATGCGCCTGGCGCACGATGTCGAGGAAGGGAACCTGGCTGATCGCGGCAGCCACGCGCTCGTCCTGCGCAGCGGCCGCGAGGGCATTGCCGCCCCCCATCGAGGAGCCGAAGGTGACCACCCGGTCCGGGTCGACTACCGGCAGGGAGCGGGCGAAGGCGATCGCCGCCTGCCAGTCCTCCAGCTGCCGAGCCGGGTCGAAGAGATCCTTCTCTCCACCGCTGTCGCCGAAGCCCCGATGGTCGAAGACGAGAGCCGCAAATCCCGAGGCCGCAAAGCGCTCGGCAAACGGTCCGAGCCGGTCCCGCCGGGTCCCCGAGAGGCCGTGCGCCATGACGACGATGGGCACCTCCGCTGGGGCGGCGGCAGCTGGGTAGAGCCAGGCCGCGCACTCCTCCGCACCAGATGTGAAGTTCAGGTCCTGCCGCTCCATCGTCAACTCAACGGGTGCTAGCGGCGAAACGTGAGGTCAGGCCGGCGGGTTCGCGGTCCGACTGGGCTTGATTTCAAGTAAGGATCGGCTTTAGCAAGCGGTCCCGGTAGCTCTCGATTTGCTTAGCGGGAAAATTTCGGAGTTTTAGCGGGAAATCTGCCGCTAGCCCTCTTTTTAAGCCCTTTTTTGGCGTTTGCCGCGTTTGCGATATCGCCAAGGCTCCTTCTTCCGGCTTGCTCTGAGACTAGCTCCTATGACGGCTGCGCGGCGGGTATTTGCCTTCTTGATCTCGTCTTCTTGCTCGGGCGTGAGTTCGGCCTTGCCCTTAACCCGTAGCCAGTCCTCTACTTCCCTGCGGAGCCAGTATTGAACCCCGACAGCTACAGCCCCCTGGGGGCGTGGAACAAGATCCCATCGCTTCTCGTTGACTCGTCTTTGAAGCGCGCCAGCGGAGAGTTTGAGGCGAGTTCTCAACTCGGTGGCGTCCATATACAGGTATTGGAGTTCGCCCTCAGAGCGTTTCGGAGTTGCCAGGCCGCGCTTGTACAGCTTTACGTCCTCATACAGCCAAGCCCGTTGGCTCCCGATCACTGCAACTGGCACCGGGAAATGGCGATGCTGCTCAAACGCTGTTCGCACCGCCGTCTCGGAGCGTTTGAGCAGCCGCGAGGCTCCGGGCAAACCAAGGATCGCCTCCGAAGTGTCCTTGGGCAAAAGTTCGGCTAGCTCTTGTTCCCGCGCAGCCGTCAGGGATATCTCTCCACGAGCCACCGCGATCACGTTCGGCCAATACAAACGGAGCGCGACGCTCACGGCCCTAGACGAGCGAAGTCGTTTGTCCGCTGATGCCTTGCTCGCGTTGTGGGCCTTGGCGAACTGGTTATAGGCCGCAGTCGTTGTCAGAGTCGGACGGGAGCGCAGCCAGTGTTTGACCCCGCGTATCGGCTCCTCCAGGTTCTTCCGGCTCCGGTCCTGAGCAGCGTGAAAATCCCGCCCGATAAACGAGCGAGCCTCGCGTTCGCCCTTGAAGACTTCCACGGCCAAGCGCCAGCGCTCCCAGGTCCGGATCACTCGGGCGCTGCTCCAATCCAACCCCAGCTCGTCTGCGGCCTGGTCAAACTGCGCCATCGTCGGAGCCTCCCCCGCTGGCAGCCCTAGATGCTCAGCAGCGGCACGAAGTGCCTCCAAAGCCTCGATGCGAGCCGATACCCGTTGCTGTTCCCGTCCCTCGTGGCGAGCCGCCACAGGAGAACTAAGCCGACTGCGCCGCGTGAGCGCGAGCGATCACGGAGAGCGCATCGAGCAAACGCGTGTAGAGGTGCTCAGCATCGTGCGGCTCGTGCGAGCCGTGAGGGCCTCCCCCGGTCCAGCGCATCACCAAATCCAAGGTGCCGACGAAGGCTCGAAATTCCTCACCTTCGAACTGACTCCCAAGGTTCCTTTCGACAAAGGCGATCAGGCGGTTCTTGAAGTCATTCGGGCCTAGAGCGTGCTCCCGCTTATCTCGCCCCACCCACTTCTCTGTAGTCGGCGGAAACAAGTGGTTGGCAACGCCTTCCAAGAGGACCCGAGCACTGTAGGCGGCGTGCATACACGAGCGCTTAGAGCCTTTAGCCAGCTTCGACTCAACCGAGCGCAGCTCCTCGATCTCGGTTTTCATCCCGGTCGCGCGCAACATCGAGATCACAGCTTGGCGCTGGCGTTTGAAGACCCGCCGAGCGATCTGCTCCTGAGCTGGAAGCTGCCGGTCCTTACGCCTCGGCTGCTCCTCCTTGGCAACAGAAGGCGTTCGTCTCGTTGAAGGGACCGTGACCACGCCGGGAAGACGGCTCCCGATAACGGTGCTCCCGGCGCTGAGGATCCGCTCGCTCAACTCAGACGACACCTCCATCCCAGCGAAGTGCCCGGAGATGGTCTTCGACGCCTTCGCCATTGCTGCTTCCAATGCCTTCTGGTCCTCCGCGCTCATACGCGAAACGATGCCCGCTTGAATCGTGGGCAAAGACTTCTTCCCAGCCAAAGCAGCCAACGCTTGAGAATTGCTAATACCCGTATCGTCAGCCAAAGCCGCAAGAGCGTTAGAGCGGATAGACCCACCCGGAGGCTCCCTTTCGATCACGTCGAGGTTTGAGGGCTTTCCCGCACCGGGGATATCGCCCAATGAAACCCCCGCTGGCGATGGGGAAGTTCGCTGGGAGGCAACACGGCGCTGCTTCTTTCGTTTCTGCGACACGACCACCTCAGATTAGGGAGCGAGGCGGTCGCTTTCCCCACGATCCACATCTGCGATGAAAACACTCGGGTCTGTTGACTCGCCGAGGGGGACCGGCTCTACTTGACCCGCGAAAGTGCTCACCCACCTACACGCGGCAGGAGGATGAAGATGGCGAAGACGCCCAAGAACCACAACAAGCGCTGGACCCAACAAGCGGAACGAGAATTGCGAAAACTGGCAAAAGGGAACACGCCCACGCCGCTGATCGCTTACAAGCTGAAACGCACTGAGGCAGGAGTGAGAGGCAAGGCCAGCGATATCGACCTCTCCCTCAAGCCGACCAACAAGAGTCCGTACAACCGACGCAAGAAATAGCCCCGGCCCAGGAACTAAGGATCGCCGTCAGGCTCCCATTCTTCTAGCGGCTTCCATTGCTCCTGCTCGAACTTCTTCTGCTCGCGGTTCATTCGCCAGTTCAGCCAGAAGCGACGTGGAAACCAAGTACCTCGACCCTTGAAGCGGATGCCGTATAGCTCGCGGTAATAGGTCTCGTTCTTCTCGAAGACCGCAACCTCGCGGAACGGGCCTCGCCGTCCGTAATGGCAGTACAAGCGCGGCAAGCCGTAGGCCGGATCCCCCTCCCACCTGATCAAGGAGATGGACTCCAGCGGGATTCGGCCAACGACATAGACCGTGAAGCCCTGCTCACCCGCCTTGACCGGGCGGGCCTTGCCTCGCTTGACACGCACCTCTTGGATCGCGGCGAAGATCTCCAGGCAGTCGTCCTTGATCGCCTTGGCCTCGAACTTGAACCAGGGCGAAGCCCAGAAGTCGATTACCCGTTCATCGGTTTTCGGATACTTCAAGTAGTCCCGGAGGCGGATGACGATGACCTCCGGGCTAGCGTCCTTCTCCGGCCAGGTCAGGTGTTTCCGCAGCTCCTCGCCGCGCTTCTTCCGCTCCTCCAGCATCTTCACCGGATCGGGGCGCTTGAGAAGCTGCCAGCCCAGGCCAACGGCGCGTCCCCAGCGGGAGACGTAGGCGAGATCAGATGCTCGAATCTGTGGCTCGGCCATCGAAGCTCAGGCTAGGCCAGTACTCGGATAGTGATATCGAACTCCGAGAACGCGGTTCTCCGCCCGAGCATCAGGAAGCAAATGCCCAGGCGGGTTTTCCGCGTTGATTAGTGCTCTCGATCCTTCGGCGGATTCGGATCTTTCGCAGGAGCGATGGTGTCCTTGCTTCGGATCTTCCCATCGGTTCCCTTGGTGATCCGCTCGCCGCCACCGAGGTTTTTGAGAATTTCCCCGGCGCGCTTATCCGCTTCCTTTTGGGTTGGGAGATTCGCGCTTGCCCGTTTCGCTTTGGGCTTATCCACGTCCCAACCGCCGTCAGGATTCTGAGAGACAATTCTGGTCTCTTTAGCCATGCGCCGGAGGGTAGCGGCGACGGCGGATACCAGGCCTAACTCGGTACGAGCGCGATACCCTGCCCCGCGATGTACGAAGTAATTGGGGTTCTACAGTTGATTGCCATCGTTACTGGCATCGCTGTGGATATCGTGCTCTACCGAAAACAACGGTAGAAGCATAAGCCCGTCGCGAGAAATTCAGCGCGGTTTTCGCGAGCCATTTAGCGCCGAGCCAATACGGCCTTTCCCCTAACCGGGAGGGGCTAGGCTCGCCCGTAATCGCTCTCCCTAATCCCGCACGGTCAGTTTGCCGAGCAAGGGCAGTCCTGGCGGAGCTTTCCATTCAATCCCGGCGAGCAGGTCATTCGGAGTCACGCTCAAGGCTCCGGCCAGCTTAATGACCGTCGCGATCTTTGCTTCGCGGCTCCCCACCTCTAGTGCGCTGATCTCGGTTCGATGGAGATTTGCGCGGAAGCCCAACTCTTCTTGGCTGAAGCCAGCGCGCCGACGATGGATCAGCATGTTCTCTGCGAAGCGCTCAGTAACCGGGTTGATGCTCACTGGCGCACCTCCGGCCCGATGGTCTGGAAGCTGCCGTAGCGGACTGAACCAGGAGTCCAGACAATGTTTTTCAGCAGTTCCTCGGGGGTCGCTTCCAAGCTGTTCTGCAAACGAACGACAGTTCCCAATCGAGGCTCCCGTAGAAAACGCTCTAGCATCGAGATCTCGGTGCGATGAACAGAAGCTCGAATCGCCAGTTCATCTTGTGACATATCCATTAGGCGACGGCAGCGCTTCAGGTTCTCCCCAAAGATGCGAGTGACATCCTCATTGCGGCGCACGTCAGTCCAACTCCAAACTGGCGAACAATCGAGCGGCGCGAGTCAAGAGGATCAAGGACTCGCAGCGCTGAAGCAGTCCGCCGCAGCACAGGTCTTCAACAGCTCGCTCATAAGCGTCCCGCTGCTCGAAGCCGGGCTTCTCCCCTAGTAGCTCGCGAGAGATCTCGTGTTTGGACAACTGATGCGGATCTTGGTCAAGGACGATGGCCAAGACCCGCGCCTGCCATTTCGCATCTTCACGATCAGGGGTTTCCCAATCATCGTCGGGCTGATCGCCCGGCATACGATCTTCCTGCATTCGGAACTCCGTTTCCGTTTGCCACGCCGCCCGGCTGCCTCAAACAGCGCGGGCGGCATTTCGTTGTGAGTGACTAGACGCGCCGTCGCGGGATCGCCTTGATCCTCTTACCTCGCTGCGCGCAGAAGAAGCCCTGTTCGGTTCGTGCTTCACAGCGCCAACCGACGATTTCGCATTCCGGGTTGCAATAAGCGTTTTCGTCCACGAGCAAATGAGAGAAGACCTTCAACGCCTGAAAGCACGAGGTTCGTTTCACATAGAAGACCACTGGCGGACTGCCTTTGAACAGTTGCGCTTCCC
>DASUIY010000232.1:0-2075 GCA_036279555.1 Solirubrobacterales bacterium
GGATCGCAGCTGGCGGACGGCCTGGGAGGTCTTCGCACCGACCGGGGGCTGCTGCCCCGGCCGCGCCACCGGCGTGTGGGACGCGCACGCCGTGCTGGCGGCGAGCGTCGCCACGGCCGCCGCGCGCCTGACCGTCGAGAGGGTAGCTATTTGAGGTCCTCGAGCGCTTTGACGATGCTGTCCAGGGTTTCGGTGTCGATTCTAGCAGCACCCGGGCCGCCGGCACGCGCGGCGTATGCGTCGGCGCCGGAACGGGCGAACGTCACCCGGTCTTCCTTCTTGCCTTCTTCGTACTTGATCGCAACGGTCAGCTCGGGCTTGTCCAGCCCGGTCTTCGCGGTGGTGTCCACGAAGCCCGTGGCGCGAGCGCCTGTGATCGTCGAGGCGAGGTTCTCGACCTTGCCCTGGTCCACGTCGCGCGCGGTGGGAGACGTCTGCCGCCATTGCTCTTCGTCCTGGCCGTCTTTGCCCTTCGCCTTTGTCTTCTCGAAGGCGAAGGTCTGGCCGTTGCGGACGATCTCCATCCGCGTCGCGTTGAACGACCGGGCGTCGAACAGGTCCTTCAGCCGGTATTCGCCGGCGTCTTTCTTGAGGTCGTCGAGGAGAGAGGATTCGATCGTGAACACCGCGGGCCGCGAGCGATCGCGCGCGTAGACGGCGCCCTCGCCCGAGCTGCTGCCGACCTCCAGGGTGGCCTGTGAGGAGCCGGACCCGAGCCGCACCGTGGCGGCCGGCTTGTCCAGCCCGTACTGCTTCAGATCGGCGGCGTTGTCGGCCGCGATCGATTTCATCTGCAGTGTGGCCAGGCGGCCGACGAGCCCTTCGACGGCCGAGAAGTCCGCGCGGGCCTGCACGGGGGCGGCAAGCTGCCACTCGCCGTTCTGCTTCGCGACTTTCAGCGCATGCTGCGGCGTCGTGACCTCGAAACTGTCGATCTTGTCCCGATCGAGCTTGAGCACCGTCTTGTCGCGAAGATCGAACGTGCCGCGGTTGAAGGTCGAGTCCAGGTACGACGAGATGAGAAACACCCGTTTCTGATCGCCCAGCTTGGCGTACAGATCCGTGCCCGGGGGCGTCTTGTTGCCGATCAACAGGCGCTGCTGCCTGCCGCCCGCCTTGAAGTCCACCGCGACGCGCGGCTCCGCCAGGCCGTATTCCTTGACGTCGGCAGGGTTGTCGTCCACGACCTTCTGGACCTCGAGCGACGCCAGGTTGGACGTGAGCCCGGAGACCTCCGCGTTGTCCGGCTGTGCCGGCGCCGGCTGGACGATCTGCCAGTCGCTGCCGGTCTTGCGCAGCGTCGTCCGATCGCCGGACTCGGATTTGATCGAGATCTCGTCGATCTGGTCCGCCTGCACGTCGAAGACCTTGTCGTGCCTCTCGCCGGTGCTGATCTCCTTCTTCGAATCGCGGTAGGCGTACCAACCGAGTGCGGCGGCAATGACGAGCAGCAGGATGAACGATCGCGCTCCGCGCATCTACCGCCTCCGCCACCAGGTCTGGACTCCGACCAGGAGAATCAGGCCGGGGATGATGAGCACGGTCAGCCAGAAGATCCGCTGCTCCTGGTCGCGCGTGAGCGTGATCCGGCGATCTTCGGGGTCCCGCGGCCGGATGGCGATCAGGTTCTCCTGCTGGGCCAGCCAGTTGATCGTGTTGAGGAACAAATCCCGGTTGCCCGGAATGCCCATGAACCCGTTGGCGACGAAATCCGAATCACCGAACACCGCGATGCGCGTCTCGGGTTTCGGGGCGTCGTCGGTCTTGGCGCCCTCGGCGGGCGCCGGGACCTCGGTCGCGGGGGCGGACACCGCGGCCGCCAGGGTGATCGGGCCCGGCTTGTCGCCCTGATCGACGTCGCGCTTCACCTCGCCGGTGGTGGTCAGGCGCTTGATGTCGGTCTCCGCCCAGCTGCTCGCGCTGGTCTCGACGAGCGCCTGCGCGAACTTGCCGCTGCCGCCGCCGGTGGCCGGGGTGACCGATCGCGCGAGCGGATACGCCGTCAGGAGGTTGAAGCGCTCGGTGATGGGATGCGAATCGTACTTCGCCGCCACCGGGACCGACGCGTCGGCGCC
>DASUIY010000233.1:0-10869 GCA_036279555.1 Solirubrobacterales bacterium
GGCTGCACTCCGGCTCGGAGCGCCTGGGACGAGGCCTCGAGCGCCTCGACGAGGGAGTGGGCAAGCTGCTGGCGGGATTCGAACGCCTCGACGACGGCGACGGCGCCCTCTCCGCCGGGCTGAGCCGCCTGCAGACCGGCAGCGGCGAGCTCGCCGCCGGAGTGGAGCGCCTCGCCGGCGGGGCCGGCACCCTGCACGGCGGTCTGACCGGGGGCGCCGGTGAAGTGGCCACGCTCGGCGAGGGGGTGAGCGAGCTGCTGTCGGGGGTCCTCGTGTTTCGGGGGCGATCGCACCGGATCGCCGAGCAGACAAGTCAAACGGACCGCCTGACCCCGGTCTTCAAGTCGGGCTACTTCACCCTGGCCGCCGTGGACCGGGCCAACCCCCAAGCCCGGCGCAACGCCTCGTTCGCCCTCAGCGTGGACAGCGGCGGCTCCGGGGCGAGGGTCACGGTGGTCGGGTACGGCGACGCCCAGAAGGCGGGGCACCCACTGCGAGACGTGCTCGAGGAAGACATCGAGACGCTCGAGAGGGAGACGGGTGCAACGGTGCAGCTCAGCGGCACCGCAACCGCCCTGCAGGACTTCGACGCCGCGACCTCCGACAGGTTGCCGCAGCTCGCGCTGGCGCTGTCCCTCGTCACCTTCCTGGTGCTGGTCGGCGTCCTTCGCTCGATCCTGCTCCCCTTCCTCGCGGTCGTCTTCAACCTGCTGACCGTCGGGGCGGCGTTCGGCGTGATGGTGCTCTTCTTCCAGGGCTCGGACCCGATACTCGGCGGTCCGGGGTTCATCGATGCGATCACCGCCTACGGGATCTTCAGCATCATGTTCGGCCTCTCGATCGACTACGAGGTGTTCCTGCTGACGCGCATGCGGGAGGGCTACCTCCGCTCCGGGTCGAACGAGGAGGCGATCCGGTACGGCGTCGAGCGCACCGCGGGGGTCATCACGGGCGCGGCGTTGATCATGACGGCGGTCTTCGTCTCGTTCGCGACGACCGGCATCACCGCGGCCAGGCAGCTCGGCCTGGCGATGACGGTCGCGGTCCTCGTCGACGCCACGCTGATCCGCCTGGTGCTGCTTCCAGCCGCGATGAAGCTCTGCGGCAACGCCACCTGGTGGCTGCCGAAGCCGTTGCGGCGCCTGCCGGTCACGGAGCCCCCTCCTTGAGCTGCGCTGCCAGCTCCCCGACCCGCACGTACCCCTCCTCGGCGAGCATGCGTCCGGGCTCGCGGTAGGCCTCCCGGTCGGGCGGAGCCCACGTCGCCAGCCCGTCCACGTACCGGTTGTACATGCAGAACGCGGCGGCGATCAGCACCGTGTCGTGGATCTCCTTGTCCGTCGCTCCCTCCTCGCGGGCGCGACCGACGTCCGCCTCGGTGACTTCGAGGCCGCCCACCTGCACCTTGGCGGCAACGGCGAGCAGCGCCTTGAGCTTGTCGGAAACGTCCGCCGACTCGGGGTCGCGGCAGACCCGGTCGACGAGGTCCTCCGCCCCGCCGAGGTGGTGCGCCGCGGCCGCCCCATGCGAGGCCTGGCAGAAGTGGCAGCCATTCCGCTTCGAGACGAACGCGGCGATCATCTCGCGCTCTCCGCTTGCCAGCGAGCCGGGGGCGCGGAGGAGGGCCTCGGCCAGCTCGTTCATCGGCTTTGCGGTCTCGGGGCTGAACGCCATCGGGCCGAGGATGCCGGGCAGGCCGCTGGGAAGGTCTATGTGTGGCATGCGAACTCCCTTTTTTTGACTGGTTTGGGTCTGTTGCGGCAACCTGACCGAATGCTGGCTTCGCCGCAAGATTCAGTGAGGCAAGGGCTCTGCCTGGCGCTCGTCCTGGCGATCTCGCTCGTCCTGGCACCACAGGCGGCGGGCGGCCCGGCGCACGGGCGGGCCTGGGAGCTGGTGAGCGCGCAAGACTCTCTCGGCGTCCAGCTGTTCTCGGCGCGCGGCTGGAGCGTCGACGGCAACCGCGTCGCCTACGCGAGCCTGGGGCCGCTGCCGGGAGCCGCCGCAGGCGAGCTGGTCTCGACTTCAGTCGCCGTTCGGGGGGCCGATGGCTGGGAGAGCCATCCGGTCGGGCAGCCGTTCACGGCAACCACGGCCCAGGCCGGCGGCGTCCTCTCGCTGGCCGCGAGCCGTGACCTCTCGACCTGGATCTGGGGGAGCACCAGCCAGCTGCTGCCCGGCGCACCCTCGGCGCCGATGGCGGGGCTGTACCGGCGCGCCCCCGACGGGACGCTCTCGCTGCTCGGCCCGATCGCGCCGGGGAGCTTCTTCGGCGCGCCCAGCTTCCTCCAGGCGCCGGTCTTGCCCGCAGCCTCCGACGACGTCGGGCACGCCGGGTTCAACTCCACCGAACCGCTCCTTCCGGCGGACTCGGGCAGGGTGGAAGGTCGCGCCGCCTACGAGCTCGACGAGTCCGGCCTGCAGTTCGCCGGGGTAGACGACGAAGGCCAGCCGCTGTCCACCTGCGGCTCGGTGCTGGGCAACGGGGTCTCGGGCGGGACCGTCGCCAGTCACCCGATGTCGCGCGACGGGTCGCGCATCTTCCTCACCAGCCCGGACCCGAGTGCCTCCGCATGCGCGGAGCCAACCCGGGTGTACCTCCGTGAAGGCGCCACCACGACCTCGATCTCGGCTTCGCAGTGCACGCGGCCGGACTGCAACCCGCCCGCCGACGTGAACTTCATGGGAGCGCCGTCCGACGGGTCGAGCGCGCTCCTCGCGACGACCTGGCAGCTCACCGACGACGACGTCGACAGCGGCAACGACCTCTACCGCGCGGACCCCTCGACCGGCGATCTGACGCGACTCTCGGCCGGCCCGCCCGGCGTCTCGGCCAACGTCCTCGCTCCGATCAGGGCGGCGAGCGAGGGCGACCGCGTCTACTTCATCGCGACCGGCGCGCTGGTGCCGGGCAAGGGCACCGCAGGGGGCCGGAACCTCTATCTGAGCGACGGGGGCGAGATCCGCTTCGTCGCCACGCTGTCGAAAAGCGGGAGCCTGAACACCGCAGCGGTGAGCGAGGACGGGGGGGCCCTCCTCTTCTCGACGACGGGGCAGGTCCTTCCCGGCGACGTCGACATCCATAGCGACGTCTATCGCTACGACGCCGACGAGGATGCGCTGCAGCAGGTCTCGATCGGAGAGCAGGGCCAGGGGAACGAAGCTCTCGCCGCCACCATCCCGGGGCCGGGGGAATACGGGCCCTTCCCCGGTCACGACCCCAACCCGCTGACGGCGGACGGGACGCGAGCCTTCATCGAAACGAAAGAGGCGCTGGTCGCCGAGGACACGAACGGAGAACACGACGTCTACGAGTGGTGGGCGGGGTCGGTCGGGCTGGTCAGCTCGGGAGCCGGCAGCGAAAACGGGGTCGCTTTCGGCGGCGCCAGCGCCGACGGCGGCAACGCCTTCTTCTCGACCCGGGAGTCCCTCCTGCCGGGCGACGACGACGGAGGCGAAATCGACCTCTACGCCGCGCGGATCGGCGGGGGCTTCCCCGAAGCGGAGCCGCCCCCGCCCTGCGAAGGAGAAGAGTGCCAGGGCCCGCTGCCCTCGCCGGGGCCGGAGCGGGCGGCGCCGGCGACCGCAACGCTCGCGCCGCTCGGAGGGGATCTCTCGACGGGCGGAAAGGAGCGGGGCTTCGCGGTGTGGATCGGCCCCCGTGCCCGGCGTGAGCTGGCGAAGACGGGCCAGGCGGGGATCCATGCATGGGTGCCATCCCCCGGTCGCGTCTCCCTGGTGGGCATCGCCAGAGTGGGAGATCGCCTGGCCGTCGTCGCCCGCGAGACCGCCGTCGCCAGACGGGAGGGAGAGATCGTGCTTCGGTTCCGGCTGAGCCCGGCCGCGCGCCGTGTCCTGCTGGGGCGGGGACAGGCCCTGCGCCTGCAGCTGATCGTCCGCCATTCGCAATCCCCTCGCCCCCGCACGCTCGTCCTGAGGCTGGGGGCAGCACGGTGAGCCGGCTGCCGGCCTTTGCAGTCGCGCTCGCCCTGGTCCTGTTCCCAGCCACGGCGCACGGTGAGTTCGAACCCGTTCCCGGATCCACCCAGGTCGAACTCCTGAATTCCGCCGGCCAGCCCGAGAACCGGGCCGGCGCCCACCCCGACCGGATGGTCGCGAGATTCGCGTTCAGCACCACCCCCGGCGGCGAAGTCGAGGCAAACCCGCGGGACATCGCGCTCGAGCTCCCGCCCGGCCTGGTCGGGAACGCTCGCGCCACCCCCCAGTGCTCCCGCGCGATGTTCGCGCTCGCATCCTGCCCCCCCGAGACGCAGGTCGGCACCGCCACGCAGACGCTCTCGCTCTTCGGCACGATGAGCATGCCGGTCTACAACGTCGCCCCCAGCGCGAACGAGCTCGCGGAGTTCGGCTTCCAGGTGCTCATCGTCCCCTTTCGCTTCATGGTCGGCCTCGAGGAGGACGGCGGGCATCACATTCGCCTTCTGGCCACCAACGTGGTCCAGGAATTCCCCATCCTCGACAGCGAACTGGAGCTGTGGGGAGTGCCGGCGGACCACCAGTCGGGGACCGCGATTCCCCGCGAGCCGCTCCTGACCAACCCGACGCACTGCGACCCCGCGCCGGCGAACGTCGAACTCGCGGTGCGAACGTGGCAGGAACCCGAAAAACGGCTGACGGCAAGCGCCCCGGTCGGCCCCTTCGTGGGCTGCGCGGACCTGCCCTTCGCCCCCACGCTGGCCGTGACCCCCAGCCACGACATGGCCGACACGCCGACCGGCATCGGCATCGACCTCGACCTGCCCCAGAACGAGGACCCGGACGGGCTCGCGGCCTCCCACGTCGAGTCGGCCTCGGTGAGGCTGCCCCCGGGGTTCTCGCTCTCGCCGGGAGTCGCGCACGGGCTGACGGCATGCACGGACGCTCAGCTCGGGACGGGCGGCGGCCCGCCTGCCTGCCCGGAGTCGTCGAAGATGGGAACCGCCGAGCTCGCCACCCCTCTCCTCCCGGAGCCGCTGGCCGGGACGATCTATTTCGCGCAGGCCGGGCCCGAAGATCCCTTCCGGGTGTTCGTGGCCGTGAACGGGCCGGGCTTCACGATCAAGCTGCCCGGCTCCCTTCTGCCCGACCCCGATGGCGATCGGGTCACCGCGGTGATCCCCGAGCTGCCGCAGCTGCCTTTCAGCCATCTGACGCTGCGCTTCAAGGACGGGCCCAGGGCGCCCCTGGCGTCCCCGCCGCGCTGCACGAAAGGTGTCGCGGAGGCGGCGCTGACACCCTCGAGCGGCGAGGGGAACGCAATCGCGCTCGCAACCGTCACGACCGGGCGCGGTGCCGGCGGGGGGGCGTGCTCGTCCGGGGCGCGCTTCGCGCCGAGCTTCTCCGCCGGGGCGTCGCCGGCGCAGGCGGGGCGGGACAGCTCCTTCTCGGCGACCGTCCGGAGAAACGACGGCGAACAGTCCCTGGGGGGGTTCCAAATCGCGCTGCCGGCGGGACTGACCGCACGTATCGCGGGGGCCGGGGCCTGCGCGGAGGCCGCCGTGGCCGCCGCCGCCTGCCCAGGCTCGAGCCGGATCGGCTCGATCGTCGCAGAGGCGGGCGCCGGGCCGGCGCCGTTCGGGGTCGACGGGGACATCTACCTGACCGGGCCCTACGGGGGCGGGCCCTTCGGGCTCGCCCTCGTCCTGAGGCCCGCGGCCGGCCCGTTCGAGATCGCCCCGGGCATCGTCCGCGCTTCCCTCTCGAACGACCCCTCAGACGGGCACATGATCGTCTCCGTCGACGCGCTGCCGCAGGCTCTCTCAGGCATTCCCCTGCGGCTCCGCACGCTCGGCATCGACATCGACAGGCCCGGCTTCATGGTCAACCCGACGTCGTGCCAGCCGGCGAACGTGCAGGCCACGATCGTCTCGGCGGCCGGGGCCGACGTTCGCACGAGCGTCCCGTTCCGGGTCGAGGGCTGCGAGAAGCTGGGCTTCGACCCCGGGCTCGCGGTCGTCGCCCAGGGAGGCGGAGCAAAGCACCCGGGCCTGGCGATACGGATCCGGCCGCGCGCCGGAGACGCGAACATGCGCTCGCTCACGGTGAAACTGCCTTCGCTGCTCGAACGCACGGATGAGGGCGGCCCCGTCCCCTGCTCCCGCCAAAGCTTCGCCGCCGGCGCCTGCTCCGAGGGCTCGCGGGTGGGGAGCGCCCGGGCTCTCACCCCGCTGCTCTCCACGCCGCTGCGGGGAACTGCATACATGGTCCGGGGCAGCGACGTGGGGGCACCCCAGATCTGGACGTCGCTGGAGGGCCAGGGCATGCGCATGACCGTGAAGAGCGTGCTCTCGGCCGCCTCGAACGGCCAGCTGCGCAACACGGTCGTCGGCCTGCCGGACCAGCCCTTGACCGCCTTCACGATGCACATGCGCGGCGGCAGGGGCTCGCTCCTGTCCGCGGCGACCGGGGCGTGCGACGCCCGCCCCGAGCAGCTGATCGCGGCGAGCACCGCGCGGGCCCAGAACGGCATGCAGCGCAAGCAGCCGCTGCGCATGCAGGTTCGTCCCTCCTGCCCCCGCTAAACACGTGGCGTGCCCGCCGCCGGACAGCTCGGAGGCGGGAGCCGCCTCCACCGGCGCTGTGGACGTGTGGCAGATGCGAGTCCCGCCCCCGGGGCGTGCGACCCGGGCCCTCGCGACCGCACTGCCCGCCGCGGACCGGGAGCGCGCCGGTCGCTTTTCGAGAGACGACGCGCGAGCCCGCTACCTGGCCGGTCGCTATGCGCTGAGAACGGCGCTGGGCGAGCTGCTCGGCGCCCCCCCGGCTGAGCTCCGCTTCGCGCGGCGCTGTCATCGCTGCGGAGGGAGCGGCCATGGCAAGCCGGCCCTGAGCTGGCCCGGCGAGGAGCGCGTCGACTTCAACCTCGCCCACTCCGGGGCGCTGGTCGCGGTCGCCGTCGTCCGCGGGGGGCGCGTCGGCATCGACGTCGAGCGCCTGCGACCGGGGCTGGACGCCCTCGGCGTCGCCCGCCTTGCGTTCTCGGCTGACGAGATCGCGGAGATAGAGGCGCTCCCCGGCCCGGACGAGCGCCGAGCGGCCTTCTTCCGCTGCTGGACCCGCAAGGAGGCCTATTTGAAGGCCCGTGCCGACGGCCTCCCCGGCAGCCTGCGCGCCTGGAGCGTGTCCTGCTCGCGAGCCGCCGTGGTCGTGCCCAGCGTTCCCGGCGAGCCGTTGCCGGGGGGCCACTGGCGGATCGGCTCGCTACCCCTCGGCGCCGGCTACGTGGGCGCGGTCGCCTACGAGCGCGGCAAGGGTTCAGCCACCCGCCCGCTTCAGCTTCACACGGTCGAGCGGCTCGAACACGTCGGTGGCGAGTAGGTGCCGGCAACGGAACCGCTGGATCTTGCCGCTCGGGGTCTTCGGCAGGGCGCCCGGGGGGAGGAAGACACATTCGTCGAGCAGGACGCCCGCTTTCCGCTTGGCCGTGCGGGAGGCCTCGGCTGCCAGCATCCCCAGGTCGGCGCCCTCGTCTCTCAGCTCGAGCAGCATCACCAGCCGGGCGCGGTTGCCGGCGCCTGCGTCGATCACCGTCGAGCACCCGCTTCTCACCGCGTCGAGCAGGTCCACCGCCGACTCGATCTCTCGCGCGTACACGTTGCGCCCCCCCACCGAAAGCATGTCGTCGCGGCGCCCGACCACGTACAGCTCGTCTTCGTGCATGAAGCCCAGGTCACCGGTGGCCAGCTCTCCGCCGGAGAAGCGCTCCGCGGTCAGCTCCTCCTCACGGTGGTACTCGGTGGCCAGGCAGGGAGAGCGGACGTGGATCTGCGAGAGCCGGTCCGGCTCCTCTACGCGCACTCCGGCCTCGCCGCGGGGGCGACCGGTGGAGACGATCTCGGTCGTCCCCTCCCCATGCCCGTCTACGTAGACGACCTCCTCGCCGGCGAGGGCGGCGCTGTCGACTCGCCGGAAGCTCGGCCGTGCCGCGATGTCGATGCTGCTCACCACGAGCGTCGCCTCCGCCATGCCGTAAGCCGGCATCCACATCTCCGCGGACAGGCCCTTCGGAGCGAACGCCTCGGTTGCCGCCTCGAGCACGGACCAGGAAATGCTCTCCCCGCCGATCACGCAGGACTTGAGGCGACGGAGCGATCCCGGCAGGGGATTCCTGCGCTCGGCCCGGGTGGCGATATTGAGGGCCGACGGCGGGCCCGCCGAGATCGTGGCGCCGAACTCGGCGATGTCGCCGAGCCAGGTCCGGGGATCGACGACGAACCGCTCGGGAGACGACAGGGCGAGGGGGAGGTCGTAGGCCCAGGGGAAGAGGAGGCACCCGAATGCGCCCATGTCATGGGACAGCGGCAACCAGGACGAGAAGGAGTCCTCCGGCGCCGCCTCGAGCATGTCGCCGATCATCTTCAGCTGTATCCCCATCGCCCGCGGCGTCAGCACGCACCCCTTGGGCCTGCTGGTGCTGCCCGAGGAGTACTGGATGAACGCGGGCTCGTCGTCGCCCGGGGGGGTGGGTTCGAAGGATCCGCCGACCGGCAGCGAGCTCCAGCCGACCAGCTCCACCTCTCCGTCGATCGGCCCCCGCAGCGCCTCGATCAGCCGGTCCTCGATCAGGAGGACGCGCGACCCCAGATGCCGGCAGATCGAGACCAGCTGGCTCGCGTAGTCCTCGATGCTCATCGCACGAGCCGGAACGGGCAGCGAGGCCACGGCGGCGCCGGCCAGCCAGACGCCGAGCATCCCTCGCACGACCTCGAACGAGTTCGTCAGCACACAGGCGACGGGCACCCCGGGCCGGATCCCCGCGCGCCTCAAGCCCAGCCCCGCGCGGTGCGCATCGGCCACGACGCCGTTCCACGGCATCTCCGCGAAGCTCCCCCGGTCCCACCACCGAAAGGACTGGAGCTTCTCTGCGGTGAGGGCGTCGAAGAACTGCATCCCGGGGCCGGGCGAACCTACGCCCGCCTCCTTCCCGCTGTCAATTCGCCACCCCACTCCGCGCGAGCGGCCAGCTCGCGCACCAGGAGGATCAGCCTGCGGCCCCCCCAGCCGAGGGGAACCCCTCCAGGCCTCTCGCACTCGAAACGGCTCCCCGGGATCGCGCGCACGTAAGCGCGAGCCAGCTCGTAGGGGTGGCGCGGGTCGAGCTCGTCACGCGTTCCCACGACCAGCACCGGGCCCTCGATGGCGGAGAGCGCCCCGAAGTCGTCGAACGGCTTGGCTCGCAGGTTGGCCTTGACCGCATCGCCCACGGCAGTCAGGTCATGGTGTTCCCTGAGCCGGCGGCGAACCAGGGAGTGCGCCGCTCGAACCCCAGCGGACTCGCGCGAGCTCCCGGCCGGGGCCCGCAGCGCTGCCATGAACCCGTCGACCCCGCGCTCCCGCACGCCCTCGGCGAGCGCGTCGGCCTCCGCCACGTTCTCCTCGTTCGGGTGGCCCTCCGGGTCGAACGCCGGCGAGACGATCGCGAGGGCGGCCGAGCGGTGCGGCTGTTCCAGCGCAAGGCGCAGGGCCGTGTGACCGCCCATCGAGATGCCGGCCAGGACGGCCCTCTCGACCCCGAACGCATCCATCACCGCACCCAGGTCCTCCGCCAGCACGTCGTATCCGTACTGCCGGGGATCGGCCGCGGGCTCGGAGCGGCCGTGACCCCGCGCGTCGAAGGAGATCACGCGGAAGCCGGCGCCCTCGAGCACGGTCGTGTTCGAGAACGCCTGGCCGGCGGTCATCGTCAGGCCGTGGAGCAGGATTACCGGGGGGCCCTCGGGGGGCCCCGATTCCCACGCCGCCAGGGTGGGCCCGGACGGAGAGCGCACCGGCGCCTCCCGGCGCCCTCCCGCCTCGCCGCCCGGCTTCACGCCGTCGCCCCCAACTTCGTCAGCCGTCTGAGCGCCACCGGCGCGCCGGCCGCGAAGGCCGCGGCGCCGGCTTCGATCAGGCCGGCGGACGAGCGCTCCCCCACTCGCATCGAGACGGCGGGCGGCCCGCCGATCTCGGCCATCAGGCGGGAGAGGATCCGGCCGGGCCCGACCTCGAGCAGCAGGTCCGCCTCGCCGGCGAAAGCGCCGCCTGCTTCGGAGAAGCGAACCGGGTCGACGATCTGCCGGGCCAAGAGCAGCCTCAGGTCGGCTCCGGGCTCCAGCTCGCCACCGGTCACCGATGAGATGACCCGCCGGCGCAGTGGCTCGAAGCGCTCCGCCTCGAGGCTGCGCTCGAAGACGGCGACGGCCGGCCGCATCAGCGGCGAGTGGAACGCTCCGACCACGTCGAGGCGCGCCGCCCGGATCCCTCTCTCCCTCGCCTCGCCGACGAGCTCCCCGATCTCGCCGGGGCCACCCGAGACGACCCGCTGACGGGGCGAGTTCAAGCAGGCGACCGTCACGTCCCTGCCTCGCGTCAGCTCGGCGAGCGCCCGGTCGCCAGCCCGAACCGTGGCCATCGCTCCTTTCGCGACCGCCGGCCCGGCCATCGCCGCGCCGCGGGCGTCGGCAAGTCGCAGCAGCGCCTCCTCATCCAGGGCTCCCGCCCAGTGCAATGCGGTCAGCTCGCCAAGGCTGTGCCCGACCGCGACGGTCGCCTCGACCCCGAGCGCACGCAACGCGGCCAGGGCCGCCAAGGACGACGCGATCACCGAGAGCTGCACCTTCTCGTCGGCCACCTCCGCCGGATCGGCCGGGAGCCCCGCCCGAGCAAAGGCCTCGGCCGCCTCCGGCACGCGCTCGCCCAGCCCACCCGCGTCGGTACGCACCGGGGCGCCCTGCCCGGGGAACAGCAGGCCGATGCGCAGGCCGCCCCCGAATCCCACGAACGCCCGGCCCGAGGCGCCGAAGCCCTGTCCCTCCAGCGCGCGGGCGGCGTCGGCGATGCCGTCCCTCGCCTCCTCCGCCGTCGACGCGACGATCGCGCAGCGAACCGCAC
>DASUIY010000234.1:0-3135 GCA_036279555.1 Solirubrobacterales bacterium
GTGGGAAAACTCAGACACGCCTAGGATCGCGGGATGAGCGTCCTCGAGCGGCTTGGCGTTGCCGCACCCGTCGTCCAGGCCGGGATGGGCGGCGGCCTGAGCCGTCACGAGCTTGCGGCGGCGGTTTCGGAGGCAGGCGGGCTGGGGACGATCGCGGTCAACGGCCCCGCCACGATCGAGCACGAGCTGGCTGCCGCACGGGCGTTGACCGGTCGGCCCATCGCGGTCAACGTCCTCTTGCCCTTCGCCCGCCGAAGCTGGTTCGAGGCAGCTTCCGCTGCGGACGTCGTCGTCACGTTCTGGGGAAGACCCAGGCGAAGGACGTCCGGCGTTTGGCTCCACCAGTGCGGGTCCGTCGAGGAGGCGCGCGCGGCTCATGACGCCGGCGCCGATGCGGCCATCGTCCAGGGCGTCGAGGCGGGAGGGCACGTGCGCGGCACCGTTCCCGCGCTGGAGCTGCTCGAGCGAACGAGGTCGGCGCTGCCGGCCGACTTCCCGCTGCTCCTCGCCGGTGGGATCGCCAGCAGCGCGGACGTCCAGCAAGCCCTCGAGGCCGGCGCGGCCGCGGCCGTCGCCGGCACCCGCTTCCTGCTCTCCGACGAGAGCAGGGCGCATCCCGAGTACAGGCGTCGCCTGCTCGACGCCGACGAGACGATCCTCACCGAGCTGTTCGGCGCGGGCTGGCCGGCGCCACACCGCGTGGTCGCCAATGCCGCAACCGAGCACTGGCTCACCGGCGATCCTCGCGGTCCCGCCCTGAACCGGACACTCAACCGCCTCACCGCACCCGGCGCGCGCTTCATGCCCGCCTCGGTCCAGCAGCGCATCGCCAAAGCACAGCGCCCTGCGAGCCGCCTGCTCTCACCGGCCGGCCCCACCGACGACGGTCCCACGAATCTCCTCGACGCAGGCCCTCTCTACGCCGGTCAGACAGTCTCGCGAATCGGCGACGTCCGCCCGGCAGCCGAGATCGTAGCCTCGCTCACGCCTTGAGCCCCCCGGTAGGGGTGGAACGTCTTGTACTTTTTCGCCGACAGCCACCGGGCAATCGGAGGCGTGGCTCGAAAAAGTTAAGTGGAACCCCTACCGGGGGGCTCAAGAAGCAGGAACCACGGCGACGCTCTCCAGCGCGAACTTGCCGTTCGCGTCCTCGGGATCCCCAAGCGGGTACCGCCCGCTGAAGCAGGCGTCGCAGTGGTCCTCGGGCGGGGTGCCGATCGCCTCGTAGACGCCGTCGAGCGAGAGATAGGCGAGCGAGTCGCAGTCGAGCTCGTCGGCGATCTCCTGCACGGTGCGCTTGTGGGCGATCATCTCCTCGCGGGTCGACATGTCGACCCCGTAGTGGCAGGGGTTGCGGATCGGCGGTGCCGAGATCCGCAGGTGGACCTCCCTGGCGCCGGCGTCGCGCAGCATGCCGACGATCTGCCGCGTCGTGTTGCCGCGCACGATCGAGTCGTCGACGACGACGATGCGCTGGCCGGAGACGATCTCCGGCAGGGGGTTGAACTTGAGCCGCAGGCCGTGCTTGCGCAGCTCCTGCCCCGGCTGGATGAAGGTCCGCGCCACGTAGCGGTTCTTGATCAGGCCGTCGTCCCGCGGCAGCCCCGAGGCGCGCGCGAACCCGGCAGCGGCCGGGTTGCCGGAGTCCGGCACCGAGATCACCAGGTCGGCGTCGACCGGCGCCTCGCGCCAGAGGATCTCACCCATCCGCCCGCGCACCTGCTGCAGCACCTTGCCCTCGAGGCGGCTGTCGGGACGGGAGAAGTAGATGTGCTCGAAGACGCACATCGCCGGCCGCTCGGCCTTCACCACCTGGCGCGTCTCCAGCCCGCGCTCGGTCAGCGAGACCATCTCGCCGGGACGCACTTCGCGCATCAGCTCGGCGCCGATGATGTCGAAGGCGCAGCTCTCGGAGGCGACGACGAAGCGGTCCTCGAGCCGTCCCAGCGAGAGCGGCCGCACTCCGTGCGGGTCGCGGAAGGCGACGATCGCCCGCTTGGTCATCACCACGGTCGAGTAGGCGCCCTCCATCCGCGGCATCACATCCGTCACCGCGTCCTCGATCAGCTTGCCCTCGTTGGAGGAGAGCAGCGCGGCGATGATCTCCGAGTCGGAGGTGCCGCGGAAGGCGATGCCGCGCTCCTTCAGCTCGGCCCAGAGCTCGACCGCGTTGGTCAGGTTGCCGTTGTGGGCGAGCGCCAGCTCGCGGCCGTCGTCGCGCCAGACCGGCTGCGCGTTCTCCCAGGAGCCGCCGCCGGTGGTCGAGTAGCGAACGTGGCCGATCGCCATGTCGCCCTCCAGCGCCCGCAGCTTCTCCTCGTCGAAGACCTGGGAGACGAGTCCCGAGTCGCGCAGGGTCGTGATGTGGCCGCCCTCGCAGGTGGCGATCCCGGCCGACTCCTGGCCGCGGTGTTGCAGCGCGTAGAGGCTGAAGTAGGCGAGGCGGGCGACGTCGTGCCCGGGTGCGTATACGCCGAACACCCCGCATTCCTCGCGCGGGCCATCGCGGTCTATCTGCTGCCCCTGGGGCGTAGTCAAGCGCGTGCTTTCCTCGCGGTCGAAAGGACGTGACGCGCAGGCGGACTGCCTACCCGCGGAGGGTACCAGCGGGGCGGGGCGGGACCGGCCTCACCGGCGAGCCACGTTGCGCCGGCTCGAGGCGAGCCGCTCGCCGCTCTCCGGGTCGAACAGGTGCAGCTTCGAGGTGTCGGCCCAGAGCTCGACCCGGTCGCGGCGCTTGATCTTGCTCGCCGGGTCGAGGCGGGCGACGATCTGCTCCTGGCCCTCGCGGACCTCGGGCACGCCGGTCTCCTCGAGGCGTTCCTCGACCAGGTCGGCGAGCTGGTCGGACTCGACCCGGCCCGACTCGACGTGGAAATAGGCGTATAGGTCGGAGCCGAGCGACTCGACCAGGTCGATCTCGGCCTCGAAGACGACGCCGCGCTCGTCGCGGAGGTCGCCGGCCATCGAGGCGTCTTCGAAGCTCTCCGGGCGCAGGCCGGCGATCACCCCTCCGTCGCGGCCGCCCGCGCCCTCGGGCACCTCGGCCTCGCCGATCGGCAGCTTCACCTCGCCGCCGCTCACCTCGGCCGGCATGAAGTTCATCGCCGGCGAACCGATGAAGCCGGCGACGAA
>DASUIY010000235.1:0-2367 GCA_036279555.1 Solirubrobacterales bacterium
CTTCAGAGGTGTACATCCTGGGAAGTCAGCTGACCACACTGGCATGGCGCAGAAAGGCTTGGACTGAGAGCATCGGAAGATGACCGTTCCGTCTCGATTCCTGCTTCCCGTCGCGGTTGGAGTGACTTTGGTGCTTGCGGGTGTGTTCGTCCTCATGACCGAGGTTGACGACGGCCCCGTCGCCCGCGACTCCAGGAGTACCTCAAGCAGCCACATCGTCGTCCTCGAGGACCGGGTCGAGGATCCGGCTGCGGTCGCTCGACGCCACGCCGAGCGGTACCACGCCAAGCTCACCCAGGTCTACACCTCGGCGCTCAAGGGATATGCCGCGACGCTCAGCGCGGATGCGGCAGAGAAGATCGCCACGCTGGGTGTAGTTCGTCGCGTCACGCCGGACCAGTCAGTGGAGCTGCTCGAACCGTTCGTCCCGGCGGAACCTCAGGAAATGGCGGAGAATGTTCGTAACCGCCGCATCTTTGCGGCCGACCAAGACTGCGACCCCTCCGATAGCCGGCGAGTAAACCTGAGGCTTGACATCGACTGCCGCGACGACCGGCGAGTCGACGTCGATGTTGCCGTACTCGACAATGGAGTCGACGTAGAGGCCGACCTCGACGTTGTCGCCCGGACCGACTGCACTCTTGACACCGAAGGGCCGTTCGGCTGCGTGGATGACACTGGCTACGACGCTCAGGAACCGAACGGCTCACCCGGCCCAGGCGCTTTCGACGGGAACGGTCACGGCACCAACATCGCCGAGAAGATCGGCGAGCTTGACAATGGCCGCGGTCGCGCCGGCATCGCTTCCGGCGCGCGAATCTGGAGCGTGAAAGTGACCGCCCTGGCAGGGGGGGTGGCGGACTCGGGCATAGGGCTCTCCCAGGTGATCGCCGGGGTCGATTGGGTAGACGCGCACGCGGACCAGATCGAGGTGGTGAACATGAGTCTCGGCTGCAATCTGCCTTGGACGGGCCCACCCGGGGAAAACCCGTTCCCTGGTCAAGTCGAATGCAGCAATTGGGACGTTCTCGACGAAGCGATCTCGGCGGCGATCGATGATGGTGTCGTCTTCGCGGTCGCCGCCGGGAACTCCGGGATTGAGACGAGTCTGAAGTCACCGCAGAGCAACTCCGACGTGATCAACACCTCGCTCGTCAGTGACTTCGACGGCCTGCCCGGCGGTCAGTATGGGGAAGCGATCCATTGCCCATTCTTCGGCGACCCCGAAGATCTCGATCATGACGATACGAGCGCCAGCTTCAGCTCCAACGGGCAGAACGTGGACATCGCGGCTCCGGGGCCCTGTGGCGGCACTTCGGGAGCCGCCCCCCAGGCCGCCGCCGCCGCCGCGATCCTTGCGAGCCGTGGCAATCCCGAAGACCACGCCGACGTCATGGCGATTCGCCACACGATCGAGCAGCAGGGCAACCTCGAGTACGTGGAGAACTCCGGCGACGGCATCCAGGAGCCGCTCCTGGATGTCAGCTGCGAAGGGGTCTTCGACCCGGCGACGGTACCCGGCGAAGAGGAAGAGGGTGGCGCGCAGGCCGGTCCGCTCGCGCCGACAGAGTCAGACGTCAGCCGTGATTGTCGCTCAGACCTGATCGGCATCAGCTCCTCCGGCGCCGCCGAGGTCTTCGCCGGCACCGCGTCGAGCTTCGACATCTCCGAGCCGACCAGCTCGCTCAGCCTCGACCCGGCGCTTTTGGACGACGAAGGCGAGCACATGGTCGACGCCGCGGACGTCACCGGCGACGGTCGCGCGGATCTGGTCAGCATTGGCACCGACGGCTCTATTTACGTGCGTCCCGGCGCTGAGGACCATAGTTTCGGCACCGCAAAATCCTCACTCGGCCCCTTCGTCAAACTAACTTGGAACGGCGGTGCCTATGAGCCGATCGCGATCGACGACGTAACCGGTGACGGGCACGCCGATCTCCTTGCTGGCTTCATCAGCCAATCGGGCAACCAGCTGATCATGGCCCCCGGGCATGCGGATGGCAGCTTCGGCGGCTTGGGGAACGGCCTGAGCGCGTCCTTGGTCGGCGAAGTCGACTCCGCCCTGCTCGACGGCGAAGGCGACTATTTCCTCGACGCCGGCGACATCGATGGCGATGGCAAGCCCGACCTCGTCTCCCTCAATACCTCTGGTACCGCCTATGTCTTCAAAGGCAAAGGCGACGGCACCTTCTCGAGTGGGACCGCCGCCGCCTCGCTCAACCCGATCATGGATGACGGCGAAGGCTCCGAGCCGGTCGGCCTTGGCGACGTCGACGGCGACCAGCGGGCCGACCTGCTCGCCTTGCAAGGCGGCACTCTGAAGCTCTACGCAGGCCTGCAAGATGGCACCTTCGACGAGCCGACGGA
>DASUIY010000236.1:0-4412 GCA_036279555.1 Solirubrobacterales bacterium
GGGTCGAGCTTGACCCCGTGGTAGGAGCCGGCGAGCCGCGAGATCGACTCCTCCATCAGCGTCCCGCCGAGGTCGTTGACGCCCCAGCGCAGCGCCTCCGTCGCGGCCTCGAGCCCCATCTTCACCCAGCTCGCCTGCAGCGACGGGATCGTCCTGCCCAGCGCGAGCCGGAACGCCGCGGTGTGCTTGAGGTTCTCGGCGACGGAGATCTCCTCGATGCCGTGCGTGCGACCGAGCAGCGTCTGGAACGGGATGAACGAGAGCGGCACGAACTCCGTGATCGCGACCGGCCGACTCGCGAGCGAACGTTCCTGCAGCTCGCGGATCACGCGCATGTGGCGCGCGAGCTCCCACGGCTCCTCGATGTGGCCGAACATCACGGTCGAGGTCGAGCGCAGGCCGGCCCGGTGGGAGGCCTCGATGATCTCCACCCAGCGCTGCGCCGGCAGCTTGTTCGGCGAGATCCGCTGCCGCACGCCGTCGTCGAGCACCTCGGCGGCGGTCCCCGGGGTCGAGCCGAGGCCGCACTCGATCAGGTACTCGAAGACCTCGTCCACACCCTTCCCCGAGCGCTCGCACATGTGGTCGACCTCCATCGGCGAGTAGGCGTGCAGGTGCAGCTGCGGCGCCACCTCCTTCGCCAGCCGCAACCACCTGCCGTACTCCTCCAGGGTCAGGTCGGGATGGATCCCCCCCTGCATGCAGAGCTCGGTGGCCCCGAACTCGACCGCTTCCTCGATCCGCGCAGCGAAGTCTTCCTCCGACACCTCATAAGCATCAGGCGACCGCCTGCCCTGCCCAAAGCCACAGAAGGCACAGCCGACGACACAAATGTTCGTGAAGTTGATGTTCCGGTTGACCACGAAGGTCACCCGGTCACCTGCAAGCTCCGCCCGCAGCTCATCCGCAGCAACCCGCATCTCCTCGATCACCTCAGGCCGCGTCTCGGCAAAGAGAGCAGTCAGCTCATCCTCACTCAGCTCATGACCTTCACGACCCTTCGCAATGGCTTCGGAGGCGAGCTTGCCGCTGAGGGACTCTTCCGAGCGCCGACCCGACCCCCGCCGTGGGATGAAGCTCCAGTACTTCAGCTTGATCACATCGAGCACCCCCTGCTCCATCCACTCGGCGTCCATGTATTGCGGGTAGACGCACAAGCGCTCCGTGAGCGCATAGCCCTTGGGAGCAAGGGACTTCCTGACCTCATGCGGACTCGGAAATGCATGCTCAGGAGAGATGTGGTCCCCGTTCGCGGAGAGCCCACCCAGATCGGTAGCTCCAGCTTCCACCAGCTCGTCCCAAGCATCCGACAAGTTCGGCGGCACCTGCACCCCGACGTCGGGCATCAGGCGCTTGCACTCGGCGATCAGCTGCTTGATCTCGTCGACGGAGACCTCGTTGGCCCAGGCGAGGTAGGCCGGCGGGGCACCCTCCGTCGGAGCAACAGCCGTGGAGGCTCCGCCGGAGGGTGCCCCGCCGTCCTTCGCAGCCTCGGAGAGGGGCGCCGGGGGCCCGTCCGCCGGGAACTCCCTGGGCGTAAGCCCAGGCCCGGCGGATGGGCCCCCGGCGCCCCCCCACCGCCGCCTGGAAGCCTCGTCGGCGATGTCCGCCACTTCGGCGCCGTAGTACTTCGGATGCGGGACGAAGTTCTGGAGGATGACCTCTTGGAGATGGCCGTACCGGTTGTGGAGATCGGCGAGAGCTTCCAGCGATTCGATGCGCTCGGCCTCGGTCTCGCCGATGCCGACCAGGATCCCGCTGGTGAACGGGATCTTCAGCTCGCCCGCGGCCTCGATCGTCGCCAGGCGCTGCGACGGGTGCTTGGTCGGAGAGCCGGCGTGGACCGTGTCCATCAGGCGCTCCGAGACGGACTCGAGCATCAAGCCCTGGGAAGCCGTCACCTCTCGGAGGCGGGCCAAATCGGTGCGATCCAGGACACCGATGTTCGTGTGCGGAAGCATGCCGCGCTCCAGAGCTCGTTCGCAGCTCCAGACGACGTAGGAGGTGAAGTCGTCGTGACCCCATTCGGCCAGCTTGTCTGCCACCAGAGGGTTGACCTCGGGGCGCTCCCCGGTGAGGACCAAAAGCTCCTTGGCGTTGCGCCTGACGGCTTCGTCTAGGAGCTTCTCTACCTCGTCCGGATCACGGATGTGCGCCTGGTGCGTCGCGAAGGCGCAGTACTTGCAGTAGCACTGACAGGTCCGCGAGAGGGAGAGCGTGTAATTCCGCGAGAAGGTGACCCGGCGCACGGCGGAAGACGCTACCGCACGCGCCGTCTAGGACCGGCGCGTGCGGCTGAAGGTCAGGAGAAGCTTTAGGAAGCGGCTTTTGAAGCCGAGCCCGGCTTGACCCGCTCGGGCGGCTCGGTCGGGGCCGGCCCGCCGGGCTCGAGCACGAACTTGAAGACGGCGGCCGCGAGCAGGGCGCCGACTATCGGGCCGAGCAGGTAGGGCCAGACGCCGCCCCACTCGTTGCCGACCAGCGCCGGGCCGAACCAGCGCGCCGGGTTGTAGGCGCCACCGCTGAGCGGGCCGCCGACCATGACGATGAAGCCAAGCGTGGTGCCGATCGCCAGCGGAGCCCAGTCCTTGAGGCTCTTCTTCGAGAAGACGGCGGCGAGGATCACCAGGACCAGGCAGAAGGTGCCGATCGTCTCGATAATCGCGCCCTGGAAGTTGCCGGCGAGCAGGCCGCTGACCTGGGCGGCGCCGTAATTGGTGGCGCGTCCCTCGTCGAGCAGGAGCCCCTTGCAGAGCAGCGCGCCGAGCACGCCGCCGGAGAGCTGGGCGAGCATGTAGATCAGGCCGTCGATCGGCGAGATCCGCTTGATCGCCATCGCGGCCAGCGTCACCGCGGGGTTGAAGTGTCCACCGCTGACCACGCCGAACATGACTATCAGCCCGAAGAGAAGGAAGGCGTGGGTGAGGCCGATCACCGCGAAGTCGGTGCCGAAGCTGGCCTGTTCTCCCGTCGAGAGAAAGAGCACGATGACGGTGCTGACGAAGAACACCAGCAAGAAGGTCCCGATCAGCTCAGCAAGGTATGCCGCAAGTCCTCGTTCCTGCACTCTCTTCCTCCTAGATCCCTCGATTCGACTGGGCGGCGCCAGTCTACCCAGATCGTGGGAAGGAATATGCTGCCCGCTTCGATGAGGGTGTTCGTCGCGCTGCTGGCGGCCGCCCTGCTGCTCTCCGGCGCCGCCGGTTGCGGCGGGGACGGCGCTGAACCGGGCGCGCCAATCGGCGCGACGCTGGTGCTCGACTTCACGCCGAACGCCGTCCACTCCGGCATCTACGCGGCACAGCGCCAGGGCTACTACCGCGAAGAGGGAATCGACCTGACGATCCGCCAGCCGGGCGAATCCACCGACGCGCCGAAGCTGCTGGAGGCGGGCCGCACCGACTTCGCGATTCTCGACATCCACGACCTCGGCATCGCCCGGGAGCGCGGCCTCGACCTGGTCGGCGTGATGCCCTTGGTCCAGCGGCCGCTTGCCGCCGTGATCGCCGCCGAGAACATCGACAGGCCGAGCGAGCTGGCGGGACAGGCGGTGGGTGTCACCGGCCTGCCCTCCGACGAAGCCGTCGTCGATTCCGAGGTCAGCGCCGACGGAGGCGACCCGGCGGAGGTGAGGCGGGTGACCATCGGCTTCACCGCCGTCTCGTCCCTGGCGGCGAGCAAGGTCGATGCCGTGACGGGCTTCTGGAACGCGGAGGGCGTGGCGCTGCGCGCTCGCGGCATTCCAATCCACATCTTCAAAGTCGACCGCTACGGCGCCCCCTCCTACCCGGAGCTGGTCCTGACGACCACAGGCGACACTCTCCGGAACGACCCCGAGCTGGTCGAGTCGACCGTCGTTGCAACCCGGCGCGGCTACGGGCTCGCCACCACCGCGCCCGGCCGGGCGCTGGACGATCTACTGGCCGCGGTGCCGGCCCTCGACCGCGAAGAACAGGCCGGGCAGCTGAACGTCCTGCGGCCGGACCTGCGGCCGGCCCCCTTCGACCCGGAGGTGCTTCGCGCCTGGGCAGCCTGGGACCTCGAGCACGGGCTGCTGAAGCGGCCTCTTGACGTCGACGCCGCGTTCTCCGAACCCTGACGGCCCTTCCAGATACGCTTCGCCCGTGAGCCTGGCAGCGGATTTCCAGCAGGTCCTCGACGCGATGCCGCCCGACTGGACGGACCTCGAGCTCGACCTGCGGATCGACGACGAGAGCCGCTACGTGGACGCGGCGGTGACCCTCAGCCAGGTCAACGCCCGGCCCTACTCGAAGGCCGACTGGGACTGGCGCCTGCTCGTAGCGCACAGCTTCGGCCACGCCGCCGCAGCCGAGACGGTCAAGGGCACCCTGGCCAAGCTCGACGCGGAAGGCGTGGACGGCGAGATGGCTGTGCGCGAGGTCCGAGAGGGC
>DASUIY010000237.1:0-4089 GCA_036279555.1 Solirubrobacterales bacterium
CGCCCCATCGCGTAGGCAGGTCCGCTCAAAGGCGTACGGCATCCGTGTGATTCTGCGCACCACGCGCGCGTCCGAGCCTCTTAGCGTCGTCGGGGGATGCTGCTGACCGCGATCTTGCCTCGAGTGGAAGATCCAATTCCCGACACCATTGGGATCGGCGCCTTGTTCGGTGCCGCCGGGGCGGGGGGAGTCCTTGCGGTAGTGGCTGGGTCGATGCTTGGCGTCTCGGATGCACAGCAGAATCGATGGGCTCGCGCGGGCGTCAGCTTTGGCTTCGCCGCGGGCGCCATCATCTACGCGGGCGCGCTGATCGGCCAGCTACTATGAAGACAATGCACCGCACTTCGAAAGCTGGCCAGGCCATTGGCGTATTCGTCGTCGCTCTCGGTGCCATCGCATTGGCCGCGCTCACGCGCACCGGGGCGGGCGGGACGTACCTCTTCTTGTTCGCTGGGATATTCGCCTACATGATTTTCCTCATGTGGCCAGACCGCACCCGGTTCCGTAGCCGGCCACTCGGAAGGCCGGTACGACGTTCCGGCATTGGTCGCGAGTCGAGATAGGGCTAGATAGGCGACCATGAGAGAGACCACTGCACCCGACGACCCACCGGGTACGGATCTGGTTGAGGTCGCCTTTGCCGGGAATCTCGTGGAAGGCGAGATGATCCAGGGCCTGCTCCGGACCGGCAGTATTGCCAGCATCCTGCAGCAGACCGGCATCAATGGTCCGTCGCTGGGCATCGGTCTCCTGCCGCATAGCGCGCAACGAGTAATGGTTCGTGCAGGTCAGGCTGACGCCGCTCGCCGCCTGCTGGCTGAGGCTCTTGCCGAACAGGAAGAAGAGTTCGTCAACGAGGCGTACTTGGACGACGTGCAAGGGAGAGGGCCGCGAAGCTATGGGCTTATCGGGGCCTACGCGAGGATCTGGCTCTGGTCGCTCACTGCCCTCGGGATCGCCTTCGGAGTTTTCTTGCTTGCCCGAGGTACCTGAAAACCGATCTTTAGCCTGGCTTGCGCTGGCAGGGGAGCTTGCCCTGCAGGGAGCCTGGAACCGGAGGCGGCAGGAGCGGCGGCGGTTGTGCCTGGCGGACGTTGCGCAACTGCCGGGCGGCGACCTTGGCGATGTCCTGGTTGCCGAAGATCACCACCGTCGTGCGGCCGGTGAAGATTTCGTAGCGGTCTCCACGCCAAGTGGCCTTCGCTCCCCGGAAGCTGTATGGGCGTTGTTTTGGATGGGCACCGAACCCGCGGCCGCAGATGCTCCAGATTTGGACCGCGAGAGGAGGGAAGCAACCGCCCTCGCTTGTCGCCGGTTGGTCGCACCGACCGTAGATGAAGGTCCAGCTCGACACTCGCGGACTTCTCTGCCATTCCTCACCTCCCAAGACCTCTTCCAGCGGAAGCCCGGCGACCTCCCTGCCCGCGTAGTAGACGGGGTAGGCATCGAACTTCCTCGCTCCGCTCAAGTCGGGGGCATCGTCTGCACCGCAGCCGCAGAGGAGGAATCCGCAGAGGAGGCCCAGGCCGGCGACGCGGAGGACGCAAGGCAGGTTCATCGGCGCCCCCTCAGCGCGAGCAGGCCGACCGCGCCCAGGGCGAGAGCGGACAGCGCAAGCGCAGCCGTTACGACCCCTGGATTTCGTGCCGTGAACGAGCGCGTGTCGGGAGGTGGCTCGAAAGCTGCGGTTCCGCGCTCGGGCCCCAGCCGTCCGTGCACAGAGCGCTCGACCCCGACGGCGCCTGCTGGGAGGCGGGCGAAGTCATAGATGGGAGCGCTCGCACGCGGGCTTCCGTAGTGGACGGTGTAGGGGAGGGGGTGACCGCCCTCGACCAGGAGGGCGCGTGAGCGGCTCCATGCCGAGACTTCGATTCCGCCTAGCGGAGTGTCGTCGCCGTTGTCGATCTCGACTCGGATGTAGCGGGAACGCGCTCCGACCGGAATCGGGGCTGAGCCGGAGCCGGGGAAACGGAAGATCCTGGCTGCCGTCAGCGGCACGAACCTCCGCTGGGGGTTCGTGCCGAAGATCGTTATGGGCCGCTCATAGCGCCCGGTTTCGGCGGCGATTCGGAGCTCGTCGACCGGGACGTTGCGGAACCCGAGATCGAGGGTGACGATCGTGCGCGTCCCGTTCTGACGCAGCGATACCGACCTGGCCGTGCGCCGGAGGAGTCGCGGTCGCTCGCGAGCCCCGGACACGCCTGCGCCGGCGATGCGGCTGACGCCGGTGGCCCTGACCAGCAGGAAACGGAAGTCGCTCGGCGGGAAGACGGCGACCGTGCTCCGCGACGGCTGCGCCCCGCGAACGTCGTAGATCCCGGTTGCCGAGAGCCGCGTGAACGGGCCGTCCCGGCCGTCTGCTCCCAGGACCACCGCGCGGCCGACGAATCCCCGGTTCGGGATGTCGAGCACCAAGCGGTCCCGGATCGTCCGCCGTGCCCCGAGGTCGAGGAGGGCGACGGCGAAGCGCCCCTGGCGGCCGCTGTTCAGGACCGGCACCGCTTCGGGCGCGGCGACTCTCCCGAAGCGGGTGTGCCGCCATGGCACCTGGCGCCCGCGGGCGTCGGCGATCCGCAGGTCGGCGAAGCCCGGCAGCGAGTGCTCGAAGAGGGGCCCGTCGGGCTCGATCAGAACGGGCTCGCCCCCCGGGCCCGCTACCCGCGGGCGCTGGTAGCGGAAGTCGGCGCGATCGATCCCGGCCGCCGCGGCCGGCTGGGCGCCGGCCGCGAGCGACACGAGAAGGGCAAAGGAGACCAGGAGGCGCCTCATGAGGTCGCCTCCTCCGTCTCCTCCACGGCATCGTCGCCCGCCCCGACCTTGATCCGCTGATAGGCGAAGGCGCCCACCAGCAGGAACAGCCCGAGAGCGATGAACGAGAGGACCCGCGGGAGCTGTTCGAGCTCCGCCAGGTCGTAGGTGTAGACCTTGGCGATCGCGAGGGCGAGCAGCGCCAGCCCGGCGAGGCGGAAGCGCTGGACGTCGCGCAGCAGCCCGTAGAGCACGGCGCCGAGGCCCGCAACGGTCCAGAAGGCCGAGAGCAGGGCCTGTCCCATCTGCCGCGTGGCGCCCGAGTCGGTAACGCCTACCGTGTCGACGATCGTCACCGACCCGAGGTAGAGAAGCGCGACGGCGGCGACGGCCTCGCACGCGTAACCGATGCGAGGGTCGATCTCGCGCAGGGCGAACCGGCCGTAGATAGCGGCAGCGGCGCAGGCGCCAAGGCCGAGGAGCGCTTCGCTGAGGTCTCCCACCCCGACCGCGATCGCGTCGGGCGGGGCCTCGAAGAGGAGCACGTGCCCAAGACCGAGGCCGAGGGACGCGCCCGCCGCGACCATGAGGCGCTCGGCGGTCGAGCCAAGCAGCCCCGGCTCTCTGCTCGCCCGCGTTGCCATGTAGGCGAGCACGGCTGCCTGCATCGCCCAGCCGACCGCGAGGACGGGGCCGTCGAGGGTGTCCGCGAAGCCCAGCGCCGACAGGCCCATGCCGACGGCGACGAGCAGCGAGCCGATCTCGGGGTTGAGCGGCTGGCGGAGCGCAAGGCCGCCGAGCAGGATGTGGCCGCCGGCCATGCCGAGGAGCCACGCGGACGCGGCGTTCGGGTGGCCGGTCTGATCGAGCGCGAAGTAACCCGCCGCCGTGATCAGGACGACGTCGGCGAGCAGCACGAAGAGGGAGGGAACGGGGAGCCGGTCCGACGTTCGGGTCCGCAGCTCGTAGCCGATCGCAGCGACGAGGTAGAGCACCCAGAAACCGACCAGCACACCAAGCGTGGCCGTCAGGTGCTCGCCTTGGTTTGCGTCGACCCACACCAGGAGCTGCGGGGCCGAGATCAGGAAGGCGCCAAGCGAGAGCCAGTTCCACCGCTGCCAGAGCAGGACCCCGACGGCGGTTGTCAGGGCGATCGCCATGAAGGCGACGGAAAGCCCGGAGGTCCCGGTGCCGACCAGGGCCGGTGCCGAGAGTCCGCCGAGGATGCCGACCGCGGCGACGATCGCCGATTCCCAGCGGACCGCGATCGCCACGCCGACGATCCCGACCAGAGCGGCGCAGCCAAGACCGAGGTAAGCAGGGATCAGGTCATACACCTGC
>DASUIY010000238.1:0-5166 GCA_036279555.1 Solirubrobacterales bacterium
CGCCATGCCGATGATCGCCTCGACGATCGCCGTGCGCTCCTGTTCGACGCCGAGGGCGTCGACGAAGGAGCGGTCGATCTTGAGCGCGTCGAAGGGGAACCGGTTGAGGTAGGCGAGGGAGGAGTAACCGGTGCCGAAGTCGTCGAGGACGAGGCCGACGCCGAGATCGCTGAGCGCTTCCAGGGTCCCGGTCGCCGTCGTCGACTCCTCGACCAGGGCGCTCTCGGTGACCTCCAGCCGCAGGTGGACGGGGTCGAGGCCGCTGCCGGCGAGGATCTCGCCGATCGAGATTGCGAGATCGCGATTGGTCACCTGCCGCGCCGAGAGGTTGACCGAGACGTCGAACGGGCGGCGGTCGGGGCGCAGCTCGTGCCACTCCAGGATCTGGCGGCAGGCCACTTCCTGCACCCAGCGCCCGATCGGCTCGATCAGGCCGCTCTCCTCAGCCACCGAGACGAAGTCGCCGGGGTCGAGCAGGCCGCGCTCGGGGTGGCGCCAGCGGACCAGCGCCTCGAGGCCGGTGATCTCCCCGCTGCGCAGCGTGATCACCGGCTGGTAATGGAGCTCCAGCTCGTTGCGCTCGAGCGCCTGGCGCAACTCGCGCTCGACCTCCAGCCGCCGCAGCGCCCGCGCCCGCATCTCCGCGTCGAAGAGCTCGCAGCGGCCGCGGCCGCGCTCCTTCGCCCGGTACATCGCCGCGTCGGCGTCGCGGATCAGCATGTCGGCCTCGATCGGCTCGCGGGCGGAGGGCCTGGCCACGGCGATGCCGACGCTGGCGCTGACGAAGTGGTCGACGCCGCCCATCGCATACGGCTCGGCGAAGGCAGCCGCGATCCGGTCGGCGATGGCCACCGCCTCGTCCTCGTCGGCGAGCCGGTCGACCAGGATCCCGAACTCGTCGCCGCCGAAGCGGGCGACGATGTCGCCGGGACGCAGGTGGCCGCGCAAGCGCGGCGCCACTGCGCAGATCAGCTCGTCGCCGGCGTGGTGGCCCAGGCTGTCGTTGATCAGCTTGAAGTTGTCGAGGTCGAGGAAGAGGAGCCCGACCGGAGAGCCCGAGACGGTGCTGCGCTTGAGCGCGTCGCCCAGCGACTCGACGAAGCTGAGCCGGTTGGGGAGGCCGGTGAGCGAGTCGTGCAGGACGCGGTGGCGCAGCGCCTGGTCGGTGGCGTGGCGCTCGATCGCGTCGGCGAGGACATTGGCCAAGGCCTGGACGAAGTGCACGTCCTGCGGGGTGAAGCGGTTGGGCTCGATGGAGTGGACGTCGAGCACGCCGAAGGGCTGCTGCTTGCCGTCGATCGGCACCGCGAGACTGCTGCGCACACCGATTGCCCGCAGCACCGGCGGCATCGAGAAGCGCCGCTCGCTGGACCAGTCGTCAACGATCACGTGCAGGCGCGAGTCGAGCGCCGCGCCCGCGTGGGAGTCGCGGGCGGCCGAGGCGCGGGCCGAGCCGACGATGCGATTCTCGAGCCCGGCGCGCAGGCCGAGCCGGCGGCCGTCGCGGCCGATCTCCCAGATGCAGGCGCTGTCGACTCCCTCGATCTCGACCATCAGCGAGACCGCCTCGCCCATCAGGACGTCCGGGTCGCCGTCCTTCAGCGCCCGCCCGCCCAGCCGCGCGACCGCGGCCTGCTGAGCGGCCGCCCGCCGGGCCTCCTGCTCGGCGAGCTTGCGCTCGGTGATGTCGTAGAGGACCCCGTGCCATACCGGCGTGCCGTCTTCGTCGGGCTCGAGCACGGCCTCGTCGAGGATCCAGACGGTGCGGCCGTCGCGGGTGACCATGCGGTAGTCGACCGGCGGCGGGTTGCGGTTGCCCATCGTCTTGCGTGTCTCCTGGGACAGGGCTCGCTCCCGGTCCTCGGGGTGCAGCAACCTGGCCCAGAGCTCCTCGTCGGCCAGCCATTCCTCCGGGGTGTAGCCGAGGATCTCCTCCACCTGGGGGCTGACGTAGCGCCAGCGGCCGTTCTCGCCGAGCTCGGAGGCGTAGACGATCGCGGGCAGGCGCTCGACCAGCCGCCGGTAGTCCTCGCCCCCCGCCGAGATCTGGTCGAGAAACTCGTTGACTCGGTTCTCCGGCCAACTGCCGCCTGGCGTCGAGCGCTCCATTGCTCGACTTATCGGCGCCCCGCCCACCCCCTTGAGCCCAGCCAGGCGACGCGCAACAGAGGGTTAAGGGACATCTAGGCCGCCATCGTCGACCAGCTCGCCGCGAGGCCGCGAAAGGGGGCATAGGGAGCGTAGAACTCCTCCACCTCCTCGACCGTGGCGCGGCGACCGAGACGGGCGAGGCGGCCCACCTGCTTCAGGTACATCAGGTCCCCCGCGGGCAGTGCATCGGGGTCGCCGCGGCCGAAGAGCCGGAGGCACTGCACGGTCCACGGCCCGATCTCGCGTACGGCGAGCAGGCGGCGATCGGCGACGGGCTCGCCCGGGTCGCAGCGCCCGGCGGCGACGTCGGCGGCGACCGCGCGCAGCGCGATCGCCCGTTTCAGCGCCAGGCCCATCGACTCCAGTTCGACCGGCGCCCTGCCGGCGATCAGGTCCGGCGTGGGGACGTCGTGCAGGCCCTCGCGACGGGGCCCGAGCCTCACCCCCCAGCGGCCAACCATGCGGCGTTGGATGCGGGCGGCGTGGCCGCTCTCGATCAGCTGCTTGACCACGGCCCAGGCAAGTGCCTCCCAGGGCCATGGGCGGCGGCGCGGGCGGAAGTGGGGACGGCGCCGCAGCAGCGGCCCGAGCAGCGGGTCGCCGCGGAAGCGCCGGTAGAACTCGCCGAGGTTCTCGTCGACGCCCAGCGCAAAGCGCATCCGCTCAAGCGCCAGCTCCAGCTCCGCGGGCCCCGCTTCGCGAGCCGGGGCACCGACCGCCGGCCCTGGAGCCGCGATCGAACCGGGGTCGAGCGGCTCGGCGCGAAGCGCCACCCGGTCCTTTCCCGCCTCCCAAGCGCGAGCCAGGACCGGGCACCCTTCGACCTGGAGCAGCCGGGTGGCGACGCCGCCCTCGACCCGCATCACCCCGTCCTCGCCGCCGTAGGAGGGCAGGCGATACGGGGAGGGAGGCCGGACTTCGGCCTCGGCGTTCACCGCCCGAGCAGGTGGACGTCGACGAGGAAGGAGCGGCTGGCGAGAACGTTGGCCGGGCGTTCGCGGCGAGAGGGGCGACGCTGAGTCCGCTTGCGACTCGCGACCGCGCCGACCGCGCGCACCGCTGCAACGGTGACGGCCCCGGCGAGGACCCCACCCGCAGCGGCTATAGCCGCGGTCTTCGCCTCGCTGCGCACCGGGAGATGGTCGAAGGGCTCGCGAGGAAGGGGGCGGACCGGGATCGGCTCTAGCTTTGCGCCAGTCACCCGGCCGACTGTAGCGATGCATACGGGCAGCAAGAAGGCGCTGGGCGGCTGATTCCGCATTTTGCGTACCCGCGGGGGCGAGGCTGGCCAAGCTGGACGGGGCACACGGTCGCAGCGCGTAGCGGCGCTACGCGCAAGGCCGTGGGTGCCGATCCAGCGCCGCGCCAGACGCGTCATCCGTGGGTGCGGAAATCGGGATCATCCGCCCAGCGCCTTCTCGTAGATGCGGTACTTCTTGACGACGCGGCCCCCCATGCCTTCCATGGCGCGGTTCATCGGGCCGTTGGTCTCGAGGATCCAGCCCATCTCTCCGCCTTCGATCGTGCCCGGCTTCTGCGCGGTCTCCAGGTGTTTGAGGTAGAGGCCGGCCGCGAGCCCGGTGTGGCGGTAGTCGTGCTTGACGCCGAGCGCGAGGACCCGCAGCTGGTCGATTCCACGCTTGCCGAGGAGGAAGCGGAGCCAGCCCAGCGGCAGGAGGCGGCCGTTCAGCTTCGCCAGCGCCTGGTTGACGTCGGGCAGGGTGAGGGCGGCGCCGACGGGCTCGCCGTCCTTTTCCGCGATGTAGGCCCAGTCCTCGTCGATCACCTGCTTGAGCAGCTTGGCGTGGAACTCGATCTCGGCGTCCGTCGCCGGGACGAAGCCCCAGTTGTCCCCCCAGGCCTCGTTGTAGACCTCGCTGAAGGCCCGCATCTCGTCGGGGAGGTTCCGCATGCTGATGTTGCGGATCGTCACCCCTTCGTCGCTCAGCGCCTTCTCGGCGGCCGCGTGGATCGCCGGATCGAAGCGCTCCCCCTCCTTGAGGTCGCCGAGCCGGAGCTCCCACATCAGCAGGTCCATCGCCTTGCCGAAGCCGTTCGCCTCGATCAGCTCCCGGTAGTGAGGGGGGTGCCAGTTCTCGAGGATCATCGGCGGCCGCTCGTAGCCCTCGACCAGGATCCCGACCTCGTCGTTCGTGGTGAAGTCCATCGGGCCGAGGATGCGGCTGCGGCCCTTGTCGCGGGCCCACTCGGTCGCGGCGCCCAGCAGCGCCGCGGCGGCCTCGGGGTCCTCGGCGGTCTCGAAGAAGCCGAACATCGCATCGCTGCCGCCCTGGGACTCGTCCCAGCAGCGGTCGACCTGGGCGGTGATGCGGCCGATCGCCTCGCCGTCGCGCTCGGCGAGGAAGTACTCGGCTTCGGCGTGCTCGAAGAACGGGTTCCTGCCCCGGTCGAGGAACTGCATGCGCTCGAAGATCAGCGGCGCGACCCACTGCGGGTGGTCGCGGTGCAGGCGGAAGGGGACCTTGACGAAGCGCTTCAGCTCGCGACGGGTGCGGACCGGGCGGATGCTCACGCTTGCCATCGGGTCGCAACCTACACTTCACCCCATGGGTGAGACCGCCAAGGCGCCCGTCGACGTCTTCGAGAAGGCGCGCAGCCACGACCGCCTCGAGCAGCTGGAAGCGGCCAAGCAGCACGACCTCCTCCCCTACTTCCGCCTGCTCACCTCGCAGGCCGGCCCCGTGGTCGAGATGGAGGGGCGGGAGACGATCATGCTCGGCTCCAACAACTACCTGGGGCTGACCGGCGACGAGCGGGTCAAGCAGGCCGCCCGCGACGCCCTGGAGACCTACGGCACCGGCGTCACCGGCTCGCGCCTGCTGAACGGGACGACCCCCCTGCACGTCGACCTCGAGCGCGAGCTGGCCGAGTGGATGGAGAGCGAGGACGCGATCGTCTTCTCGACCGGCTACCAGGCGAACCTGGGAACGATCGGGACGCTGCTCGAGCCCGGGGACACCGTGATCGTCGACTCCGGCGACCACGCCTCGATCC
>DASUIY010000239.1:0-4890 GCA_036279555.1 Solirubrobacterales bacterium
TCGAGCTGCTTTTCAGCGCCGGCGGATCGGTGCTGTCGGAGGACGGGGAAACCGTTGAAATCGACTCGCCCGAGGCGCGCGAAGTGCTCGAGTTCATGGGCAACGGCGTCAAGGACGGGGCGGTGCCGAAGGCGGTCACGACCTACGAAGAGGAGAGCTCGAGGCGGGCCTTCGAGGCCGGCAACGCGACCTTCATGCGCAACTGGCCCTACGCCTACGCGCTCGGCAAAGAATCGGCGATCGCCGACGATTTCGACATCGCCACCTTCCCGGGCTTCGCCGGCAACGAAGGCGCGGGCGTGGTGGGCGGCTACAACCTCGGGATCTCGGCATTCACCGACAACCCGGAGGGCTCGCTTGCCTTCGCCGAATTCCTGGTGACGCCGGCGGTGCAGAAGCAGGCGATGGAAGCCACGCTGCCGGCGACGGTGACCGAGGTCTACAAAGACCCCAAAGTACGCGAAGCGCTCCCATTCGCGCCGGAACTGCTGAAAGCGGTGGAACAGGCGGAGGCGCGCCCCGTTTCGCCGGTCTACACGCAGATCTCCCAGGCGATCTACGACAACGTCTTCGAAGTCCTCAACGGCAGGACCTCGCCCGATGAGGCCGCAACGACGATGAACTCGCAGATCGAGGAGGCCCTGGCGAGGTTCTAGTGGCCAGCGAGGGCGCAAGGCTGCCTCGCCGCGGGCGCCGCTCCGTCTTCCGGGAGGAGCGCCGCCTCGGGGCGGCGATGCTCTTCCCGGCGCTGGCGGTCATCGGCCTCGTCGCGGCCTACCCGATCGGCTACGCGGTCTGGCTCTCGCTCAACGAGTACAGCGTGATCACCCCGGGCCTCTCGAGGTTCGTCGGTCTCGACAACTACAGCGCGGCGCTCGGGTCGTCGGAGTTCTGGGACGCGATGGTCACGACGCTGGTGTTCACCGTGACCTCGGTCGGCCTGGAGCTGGTGATCGGCCTCGGCATGGCCCTGGTCATGCACCAGGCGTTCCGGGGCCGGGCCCTTCTGCGAGCCGTCGTCCTCGTGCCCTGGGCGATCCTCACCGTGGTCACCGCGATCACCTGGCGGACGATGTTCGAGCCCGACCTCGGCTTCGTCAACACGACGCTGGGAGCCCTCTCGCTGCCGGGCGCCGACATCGTCTGGCTCGGCGAGCGGGGCTACGCGCTGGGCGTGATGATCCTCGCCGACGTCTGGAAGACGGCCCCCTTCATGGCCCTGCTCATACTCGCCGGCCTGCAGGGCATTCCCGACGAGCTCCACGACGCGGCGAAGGTGGACGGGGCGAGCACCTGGCAGCGCTTCCGCCGGATCACCCTGCCCCTGCTCGTCCCCGCGATCACCGTGGCGCTGATCTTCCGCACCCTCGACGCGATGCGGGTCTTCGACCTTCCCTACGTGCTCACCAAGGGGGCCAACGGGACCGAAACGCTGTCCCTGATCGCCCAGGAGGAGCTGGTGACCAACCGCAACACCGGCCTGGGGTCCGCCCTCTCGGTGCTCACCTTCCTCACCGTGATGGGGGTCTCGTTCCTCTACATCCGCTTCATCGGCGGCAACCTCCGCACCCTGACGAAGGACCAGCAATGAGCCATCGCTACGAAGGGTCGACGGCGAGGCAGGCCCTGCTCTGGCTGGGGGTCGCGGCGATCGTCGTCTTCTGCCTGTTCCCCTTCTACTGGCTGATCAACACCTCGCTGAAGACCGGCGCCGACCTCTCCGGCGCGGCGCTGCTGCCGCCCAGCCCGACCGTGGACAACTACACCTCGATCTTCGAAGACACGGCTTTCACGAACGCGCTGCGAAACAGCGCGATCATCGCCGGCAGCGTCACCGTGCTCTCGCTGCTGGTCGGCTCCTTCGCCGGCTATGCCCTCGCCCGCCTGCACCTGCCGTTCAAGTTCCTCATCCTCGCAATCGTCCTCTCGATCTCGACCTTCCCCCCGATCGCGATCGCCGCGCCGGTCTTCGAGCTGTGGACCGACATCGGCCTCTACAACACCTACCTCGGCCTGATCCTGCCCTCGCTCGCCTTCGGCCTGCCATTGACGGTCTTCATCATGGCCTCGTTCTTCCACGACATCCCGCGGGAGCTGGAGGAGGCGGCGCTGGTCGACGGGGCGACGCGGCTGCAGGCGTTCCGCAAGGTCGTGGTCCCGCTTGCCGCGCCCGGCGTCGTCACCGCCGGCCTGCTGGTCTTCATCTTCGCCTGGAACGAGTTCCTCTTCGCGATCACCCTGACCAGCACTCCGGAGCGCCGCCCGGTGCCCGCCGCGATCGCCTTCTTCACCGGCAGCCAGCAGTTCGAGATCCCGCTGGGGACGATCAGCGCGGCCTCGGTGGTGGTGACGGTCCCGCTGATCGTCCTCGTCCTGATCTTCCAGAAGCGCATCGTCGCCGGCCTCACCGCAGGGGCAGTTAAGGGCTAGGCGGTGGGCGAGCCGGTCCCGGGGCTCGACGAGCTGCTCTCGCCGGCGGGCTGGCCCTACGCGAGCGCGCCGCCGGTCGAGCGCGGCGATCCCGGGCGCTTCCACGCGCTGTTCGGGCGCGACGCGGCGATCGCCTCGCTCGAGGTGCTGCCGGCGCGCCCCGACGTCGCCCGGGCCACGCTCCGCGCGCTCGCCGCGCTCCAGGGGCGCCGGGACGATCCCGAGACCGACGAGGAACCGGGCAAGATCGTCCACGAGTGGTGGCCGTACGCCCCGGCCCACCTTCTCCGGGCCGGCTGGCCGGTCCGCGATGGCGAGCTTCGCTACTACGGCTCCGCGGACTCGACGCTCTGGTTCCTCGTCCTGCTCGCCTCGCTCGGCGACCGCGCTCTGGAGGAGGAGCTGAAGGAGGCCGGGGAAGCGGCCGGCAACTGGCTCGCGCGGATGCTGGACCGGGGGGGCGGCTTGATCCGCCACGGGCCGCGCCTGGCGCCGGGCGGCCTTGCCCAGCAAGGCTGGCGCGACGCGATCGACCCCGCCGACCCCGCCTTTCACGGTGGGGGCATCCTGGACGCGGAGGGCGATGTCCCGCGGCCGCCGCTTGCCGACGCCGATACCCAGGCCGTTGCCGTGGTTGCGCTCCGCGCCCTCGCCGGGCTCTCCGGCGAGGAGCGCTGGGCCGGGGAGGCGGCGCGGCTCGCTGCGCGGGTGGAGGAGGCGTTCGACCCCGAGACGATCGCGCTCGACGGCGACTCTGGAAAGGTTCGCGGCGCCGGCTCCCACCTCGGCTGGCTGTTGTGGGCGGACGCCCTGTCCCCGCCCGCTCGCGAGCGGGCGTCGGAGCGGCTCTGCCGCCCCGACGTGCTCACGCCCTGGGGCCTGCGGACGCTGTCTTCGGAGCACCCCCAGTTCGCGCCGGACGCCTACCACCGCGGCGCGGTGTGGCCGTTCGACTCCTGGCTCGGCTGGGGAGGGCTGCGCGCCGTCCGCCCGCAGGCGGCGGAGCGGCTTCGCCGCGGGGTCCTGAGCGCGATCGAGGCGATCGGCCGCGCGCCGGAGCTGTTCGCGGCCGGGCCCGAAGGGCCGGAGCCGATCCCGATCGCCAACCGCGTCCAGGCCTGGACCGTGGGAGCCCGCTGGGCCCTGGAGAACGAGTGGGACGGTCGCTCGCCACCAGGCGTGCGCGGGGGTTTCGCTAGCCCCTCCTAAGCGGGCCGCACGTTCATCCGGAACCAGATCTGCTTCCCGGAATCGTTTGCCCCCCATTCCTGGACCAGGCCTTCGAGTATTTGCAGGACGAGGGTGCTCTCACGCCGGCCGATCGCGCGGACGCCGGTCCCGTCGTCGTAGACCGCCCCCTCGAGCCTTTGGTCGTCGAAGTGCAAGCAGACCTCGATCGGCTTGCGAGCGCCGTTGGCGACGCTCATCCCGATCAGCTCGCTGATCACCGTCGTGACGTCCGAGAGAGTGGGCTGGTCGATGCGGGGGGCAAGCGAAGAAAGCTTTCGCCGCGCCTGGCTCGGCGCCTCGACGGTAGGGAACACCCGCAGCCGCATGCTCCTGTAGTACCCGATTTTTAGGATCGCGACCCTGCGGCGACCGCGGCGCGTTTCGTCTTCGGCGAGCCGGGGCATCTATCTGCGCATGAAGGGAGAAGTGGCGCCTGACTGTCACGACCACAGCTTCGGCAACTCGCCGCCGCTCTCGCTGGGGGTCGAGGAGGAGCTGCTGCTGGTCGACGAGAGACAGCGGCTGGCCGCGGAGAGCGAGCTGGTCCTCGAGCGGGTCTCCGGCCCTGCGGCTGAGCGCGTCTCCACCGAGATCTTCTCCGAACAGATCGAGTTGAAGACGGGGATATGCCACGGCCCCGACGGCGTGCTGGCGGAGCTGAGGGAAATGCGCCGCACGATCGCCGATGCGGGATTCCACCTGCTCGGAGCCGGCCTGTACCCGGCCGGCTCGGGCGAGCCCAGGCTCGTCTCCAAGCCGCGCTACGAGGTGGTCCGCAAGGACTTCGGCAGCCTGCTCAGCACGCCTCCCTGCGGGTTGCACGTCCACGTCGGCATCCCGGGCCCCGACACCGCCGTCCGCCTGGCGAACGCCTTCCGCCTCTACCTGCCGGTGCTGCAGGCGCTGAGCGCGAACTCGCCCTTCCGGGCCGGCGCCGACTCCGGCCATGCCAGCGCCCGCACCTCGGTGGTGCGCAGCTACCCGCGCTTCCAGCTGCCGAGGCAGTTCCGCGACTACGAGGACTTCTGCCGGGTCGCCGACCAGCTGATCGCCGCCGCCGGCGTCGACGACTACACCTACATCTGGTGGGACGTGCGCCCGCACCCGCGGCTGGGGACGGTGGAGGTGAGGGCGATCGACGTGCCGACCGAACCCCATGTCTCTGCCGCGTTTGCCGCCCTGATCCAGGCGATCGCCGCCAAGGAGATCGACCATCCCTCCGAGGTCCGC
>DASUIY010000240.1:0-2386 GCA_036279555.1 Solirubrobacterales bacterium
AAACGTCCGCTATATGGGACGTTCCAGGCCCGTCGGCGGGCAGATCTAGACTGCGGCCGATGCTGCGGAGCTCAACCGTCACCTCTCCGGACGGACATCGCTGGAGGGTGGGGCGACGCTGGGTGGACAGGTCGCTGCCCGACCTGCGCCGGCGCTTCCGCGCCAATAGCGAAAGGACCGCCGAGGATGGGGGCGATTTTCTCAACGCGCTCACGCTGCCAGACTTCGACCTGCTGGACTTCGACGACAGCCCATTGGGCGCGATCGCGATCGCGATCGGAGCCCTGCTGCTCTTCCTGGTGCTGCTTCCTCTGATCGGAATCGCCCTCGAGCTGATCGTCCTGCTGGTTCTGCTCTGGTCGGGGGTCGTCGGGCGGGTCCTCTTCGGCCGGCCCTGGATCGTCGCCGCCGCCGACCTCGACGACCCAGAGCGTTCGGCGACCTTCGCCGTGAAGGGATGGCGACGCTCGGGTCAGGCCACCGAGGAACTGAAGCGAGCGATCACCGTCGCCGGAACGCCGAATATCGAAACCTCCGACTGACGGGGTCTAGATGTCGCCAGGCAAGGACGCAGGGAGCGAAGCGTGCTCTGCACGTGAGCGAGCGAGGACGCCGCATGGCGACATCTAGACCTCGTCAGCGTCGCGGTGCTTCATGTGGACGACTACGTCGTCACGCCCTTCCAGCTCGCGGCGGATCCGGTCGGCGACCGTGATCGAGCGGTGACGGCCGCCGGTGCAGCCGATCGCGATCGTCAGGTGGCTCTTGCCCTCGGTCACGTAGGCGGGGACCAGGAACTCCAGCAGCGGCAGGAGGCGGCCGTAGAACTCCCCGGCCTGCGTGCCCGCCTCGACGTAGTCGCGCACCCGGCGGTCGAGGCCGGTGAGCGGGCGCAGGTCGTCGACGTAATGCGGGTTGGGCAGGAAGCGGACGTCGAGGGTGAGGTCGGCGTCATGGGGCGGCCCGTTCTTGAAGCCGAAGGTGAGCAGGGTCAGCGCCATCTTGCCGGTCTCGTGGCGGCCCAGCATGTCCTCCGCGATGCGGCGGCGCAGCGTCCCGCCGGTGAGGCTGCTCGTGTCCATCACGACGTCGGCGCGCTCGCGCAGCGGCGCCAGCAGCTCGCGCTCGGCGCGGATGCCGTCGACGATGTGGCCTTCCGGCGCGAGCGGATGCCGGCGACGGGTCTCCTTGTAGCGGTCGACCAGCGTCTCCTCGTCCGCCTCGAGGAAGAGCACGGTCGGCTTCAGCCCGTCGGCCTGGAGGTCGTCGAGCACCTGCAACAGCTCGTCGAAGTAGTCGCCGCCGCGCACGTCGGAGACGACAGCGGCCCGCTCCACTCCGCTGCCGTCGTGGCGAAAGAGCTCGCCGAGGCTGCCGATCATCCGCGGCGGCAGGTTGTCGACGCAGAAGTAACCGCCGTCCTCGAAGGCGGCGATCGCCTCCGACTTGCCGGCCCCGGAATGGCCGGTGATGACGACGAGGTTGACCTCGCGCCCCCCGGTCGAGCGGCTGTCTCCAGCCGCTTCCTTTGTCTTGGAAGGACTCCTTGCCATCAACCCGTCCTGTTCAGCTGCTCGTGGATCTCACGGGCTACCTTGCCAGGCACGCCGGGCACCATTTCGAGCTCCTCGCGGGTAGCCGCGACGAACCGCTCTGGAGAGCCGAAATGCTGGAGCAGCGCACGCTTGCGCACCGGGCCCACGCCCTTCAGCTCGTCGAGCACCGAGCCGGTCATCGCCCGGTCGCGGCGGCCGCGATGGTGGTCGATCGCGAAGCGGTGAGCCTCGTCGCGCACCCGCTGCAGGAGCTTCGAGGCCTCCGACTCGGCGGGTAGGTCGATCGGCGCGGCGCGGCCGGGCACGTAGACCTCCTCCAGCTTCTTGGCCAGGCCGATCACCGTGACGCCGCGCTCGACGAAGGGGCGGAGCACCCGCATCCCGGCCGAGAGCTGGCCCTTGCCGCCGTCGATCACGACCAGAGAGGGCAGCGAGGCGAAGCTCGCGTCGCGCTTGCCGTCGTGGGGCGAGAGGTCGACCTGCTCGAGGTAGCGGTTCATCCGCCGGCCGAGCACCTCTTCCATCGAGGCGAAGTCGTCGGGGCCTTCGCCGCGCCCGTCGCCATTCTCGCCCCGCACCCGGAACCGCCTGTAATCGGCCTTCTTGGTCGCACCCCCCTCGAACACCACCATCGAGGCGACGGTGTGCTCACCGCCGAGGTTGGAGATGTCGAAGCCCTCGATCCGCACCGGCAGCTCCTGCATCCCGAGCGCCTCGCGCAGGTCGGCCAGGGACTCGACCCTGCGCTGGCGGCGGTGCTCGCGGCGCAGCCGGTCCTGGTCGAGGGCGAGGCGGGCGTTGCGCTCGGCCAGCTCGCGCAGGCGCCGCTT
>DASUIY010000241.1:0-2473 GCA_036279555.1 Solirubrobacterales bacterium
AGGGGTCCCCAAAACGCTCGGCAGGAGCCTCGCTGGAGTGTTTTGGGGACCCCTCCCGCGGCTCCCTTCCCGCTGCAGCTGGCCGGCTATCTCGCGGAGGATAGGAGCGGTCATGTTGGCGACGACGACTGGAGCAAGCTCGGGGAGGGTCTCGCGCAGGTTCATGCACTGGAGCTGAAGGTCGACGCCGTTGATCTCCGCATTCGCCGCCGCAGCCTCGATGGCGGCCTGCTCGTGGTCGTAGCCCTGCACCGGAGACCAGCCGAGCTTGGCTGCCGCAATCGCCAGCACGCCGGAGCCGGTGCCGAGGTCCGTCAGGGGGCCGGCTGCCTCCCCAGCTTGCTCCAGCTCCAGTAGGAATTCGAGGCACATTCGCGTGGTCGGGTGGGCGCCGGTGCCGAAGGCGCGGCCCGGGTCGACGACGACGTCGATCGTCCCATCGCGAGGCTCCTCCCAGGAGGGGCGCAACCAGAGGCGTTCGCCCACCAGCAGCGGCTTGTGGAAGTCCTGCCAGCGGTCGGCCCAGTCGTCGGGAACCTCGGTCGCCACCACCTCGACCAGTCCGCCGCCTGCCGCCACCTCGATCTCGCCCAGCTCCGGCAGCTCGCCCTCGCCGCCGTAGATCGCGTACTCGACGTAGCCGGGGCCCTGCTCCTCCTCGACCCCGTTGGGGGCGAGGACCGTGAGCTCGGCGAGGACGATCTCGGCCTGCTCGGGCGCGCAGCGGACCGCCAGGCGGATCAACCGAACGCTCTGCGCACGCGGGAGAAGAAGCCGTCGTCACCCTGCTCGGAGCGGAGGTTGTGCGGCCCTAGGGACTCCTCCAGCTTCTCGGCCAGCTCGCGCTGCTCGTCGGAGAGGCCGGTGGGGACGACGACGTGGACGACGACGCGCAGGTCCCCCGGCGGGCCTCCATTGGCACCCGGGAGGCCGTGACCGCGCAGGCCGAACTGGGAGCCGTGCTGGACTCCGGGCGGCAGCTCGACCTCCCGCTCGCCCTCATGGCTCGGGATCTTGACGGTCGCCCCCAGCATCGCCTCCACCGCCGAGACCTCGACCGCGTGGACGAGATCCTGGCCGCGCATCGGCCCCCGCCTGACCTCGAAGCCGAAGGCGCCGCCGAAGACCGCCTGGAACAGGTCCTCTACCGAGCCGAAGCCGGGGCCGCCGGCCGGAGCGCCGCCGCCCCTCAGGCCCTCGTGGCCGAAGCGGTCGTAGACCTGGCGCCGCTCGGAGTCGGAGAGCACCTCGTAGGCCTCGGCCGCCTCCTTGAACTTCCTTTCCGCGTCGGGGTCGTGGGCGTTGACATCGGGGTGCAGCTCGCGGGCGAGCCCGCGGAAGGCCCGCTTCAGCTCCGTCTCGGAGGCGCCGCGCTGCACCCCGAGGACCTCGTAGTAGTCGCGTGGCATCAGGCCCCGATCAGCCGTCGTAGACCGTCTCGCAGTAGCGCGAGAGCTCGCGCGCGGCGGCGCGCACGGAGTCGATCGCGGTGGCGTAGTCCATGCGCAGCGGGCCGACCACGCCGACGGTCCCGAGATTGCGGTGCGCGAGCCCGTAGTTGGCGCCGACGACGCTGACCGAGCGCAGCTCCGGACGCGGGTTCTCGCCGCCGATCCAGAGGAAGACCGAGCGCCGGTCGAGGGCCGAGCGCAGCATCTCGAGCAGGCTCGCCCGCTCCTCCAGCGCGGTCATCAGCCGATCCGCGCGGGGCAGGTCGGCGGAGTGCGCGTCCGAGAGCAGCCGCGAGGCCCCCTCCATGTAGAGGGTGTCGGCGGACTCCTCGCGCTCGAGCTCGGTGAAGGCGGTGCCGAGCGTGGCCAGGAACTCGGCCTCGAGCGGGCCGAGCTCGGGATCGGCGAGGCGGCCGGCGATCATCCGCGCGCCCAGGCCCATCCCCGAGAGCGACTCGTTGAGGTAGCTGGACGCCCACTCGACCAGGCCGGAATCGACCGGGGCAGGGAAGTCGAAGACGCGCTTGGCGACGGCGCCGTTGGAGGCGATCGCCACCACCATCACGCGGGTCGGCTGCAGGCGCAGCACCTCCACCCGGCGGATCGTCGCCGCAAGGGTCTCGGGCGGCGCCATCGCCAGCGCCATCAGGTCGGTCATCCGCGCCAGCGCCGCGGTCGTCTCGCGCATCGCGGCGTCGATCTCCCGCCGCAGCTCCAGCTCCACCCGGGTCTCCGCCGGCGGCCCTCCCGCAGCCATCATCAGGTCGACGTGCCTGCGGTACCCCAGCTCCGTCGGAACGCGCCCGGCCGAGGTATGCGGATGAGTCAAGTACCCAGCCGCCTCCAGCGCCGCCAGCTCCGCCCGCACCGTGGAAGCTCCCCACTCGATCTCGGGCGTCTCGGCGATCTCCTTCGAAGGCACGGGCTTGCCCGACGCGAGATACGCATCGACCACCAGCTCGAGAATGAGCTCTTGCCTCGGCGAAAGCACGCTTCAAAGTCTAAGAGGAGCGCCGGGGGGG
>DASUIY010000242.1:0-3736 GCA_036279555.1 Solirubrobacterales bacterium
CCCACCCCTCGGTGCCGTGCGTGCACTCCGGCATGACGGTCGCCGATCCTGGCCGGTGCTCACGCCGAGGCGACGGAGGGAGGGACCGCCGCGACAAACGAGCACCCTGCACGACGCAACGAGGGCCTTGGGTCAGAGATGCTGAGCCCCCTCTTGTTGCCGGACCGGCGACCGTCCGCCGGAACTGCAGGCAGTCTACCAAATAATGAGTAGCGACTCCACTGGCCCGAAGCCGCAGCGATCCCGCGCCCCACAGCTATACTCGCCGTCCGTGCGGCTGTAGCTCAGCTGGCTAGAGCGTCTGCTTGCCATGCAGAAGGTCGTGGGTTCGAATCCCATCAGCCGCTTCGCCTGAATCCCGCCTACAGAGCGGGATTCAGCGTTTTAGGGCTTTCCCTCGAATTGGCGTCGATTCCGGACTCCGGCTCTTGCTGCCTTTTCGCTGCCGTTTCGACGCCTCCGATGAGCTTGTCGACGGCTGCGCCGTAGTCGGTCTTCGACTCGATCACCTGGCCGTAGATGCCCAAGGTGAGCTTCGAGTCCGAGTGCCCGGCTTCGGCCATCACCTTCGGCACGGGCGTATTCGCCGCGAGCAACAACGAGATGAACGTTCGCCGCAGCGAGTGCGGCGTCACGGCTGCCATCGGCTCCTTGTCTGCTTCCCGCAACTCGGCGTTGGCCTGCTTGACCGCCGGGGCCAAGAAGCGGGTTCGCACGTTCGAGGGACTGTCTGTCTTGCCGGCCCGGGTCGAGAACACGAAATCATCGGGTCCGCTGTGTCGCGTCCGGGTCCGGTACTCGGTAAGCAGCTCTTGGAGCATGGGAGTCAGTTCGACCTCGCGCACCCCGGCGTCCGTCTTCGAGGCGGAGACCCGCAGCTTCCGACCGGCCAAGTTCACGTCGCGCCAGCGCAGGCGAAGCAGCTCACCGATCCGCAGGCCGGCCAGCACCAATACGGCGAGCAACGGAAGCCGTCGTCGCGTATCGCCCTTGCGGGCGTCCCTGTCGAGCTTCGCTGCCGCTTTCAGCAGTGCCTCGACCTGATCGGGTTGCAGGTAGCTACGCGACGGCTTCGATTCTCGCAGTAGCCGCTTGCGGCCCTTGGCCGGGTTGCGGGAGAGATGGCCGTATTCGACCGCTTGCTCCAGAACTACGGCGAGTAGGCGAATTGTCTTGTTGATCGAGCTGTTGGAGAGCGGCCGGGGGAGACGGTTCCGTTCGGACTCCGGCAGCTCGCTTTGCTCGGCTCGCGCCTCTTCGAGTTCTCGGCTTTCGCGCACCTTCGCCTGCCGGTAGCGATCCACCTCCTCGACGGTGATCTCAGACAAGCGGTGTTCCGCGAAGTACGGCAGCAGGTGATTGCTCAGCCGCCATTGGTAATCGACCCTGGTTCGCTCCCGCCAGGTGGGGGAGGAGTCCTCGAACCAAGCGGACGCGAACTCGTGAAACGTCGGAATGTCCGTTGGGGCGGGCGCCGGCTCCCAGAGTTCTCGGCGCACGTCGGCCAAGACGTTCGCCAGCTCGTCTTCGGCTTTGGCGCGATTCCAGCCGTCCTCGGTCGTGCCAAGGGTCCTGTAGCGGCGCTTGCCATTGACGTGAAAGCGCAGCGCCCATCCACGACCGTTCTGTGGCGGGACAACCTGGCCAGTCGGTCGGCGGGGCATCAGTGCCACCCTCCGACCTGAATAGGGTTCGAATCAGCCATGAGGAGCTCGTACCTCCTTGTGGTTAGGCCCTCGGATTGGTGTTTGCGCACCGCCCGGGGGCCGCTTCTCTGTCTGGGTGAGAATACCGATCACGGCTCCGTCCTCCCGCGAATGGGCAGCAGGTCGGCACGTCGGCTCCGTTGCCGACGCGGTTGCCGCTTCGACCGCGCTTCGATCTCGCGGCCCGACCGGCTGGCCGCTGCGAAGGCTTCGAGCTTCCGGACGTCGAACCGAATCTGTGCTCGGGTGCCATTGCCGAACCGCTCCCCTCCAAGCTCCTCGCGGTGCTGGCGAACCCAGTCCACCGAATAGCCGAGAAGCGCTGCCGCTTCCTTGGTGCCGCACCAGCGGGACGGCCGCTCCTCTCGCAGCCGCTCAGCCACCTGCTCGGCGATGGCTTCGACGCTCTCCCTGTCGAGGCGAACCGCTTCGGGTTTGGCAGTCGCCTTTGCCTTCGGCTTGTCAGTTCTGTGGGCAGGGGTCATCCGCCCCTCCTTCGGGGACATGCGAGCAACCCGCCGGATGGCGGGTCCTCTTTAGGTCGATGAGGACGGCGGGCGTCCGCCCCTAGGCGGGGACGACTTGGCTCATCGAGCGTTCTTCAAGGGTCGGGGGCGGCGCAACTCGTCGTAGACGGCTTGCTTTATGGCGGCTGAGACGACGGGCCGAGCTGGAGCCTTTACGGGCATTTTTTGACTCCTTTAGATCGGTGGGTCGCCTTGCTCAAACGGGCGCACTTCTGGCTACACCCAATGGATGAGGGGGCCTTTTAACCGAGGCCCCCAGTCCGGGAGTCGCTAGCGATCTTAGCGATTCCCTAAGGCTGTCAAGGACCCTAAGAGGCGAAAAGCTCTGCGAATTGCGGGGCTTCCTCCCGCGTCCTAGCACGTAGCTCGGGGACGCCTAAAACCAGCGGAGATTGCGTGATCGCGCCTACGGACCCTTTCGCTGGGGGCTACGGTTGGAGAATCGTTTCAGGAGACCATGACATCGTTTCGACGGGTTGGCTACGGGTTCTCCCACCTCCGGCCCTAGAAGCCTATGTGGGCATCTGGCGCCTGGCTCATTCAGAGGATGGCCCGGTCGCTGGCGACCTTGACCAGCTCGACCTTGGCCTCGATGGGTATGGCGGTCTCGATGCGCCGTATGACCCTCAGCAAGAGGAAGAAGATCAGGGCGAGGATTCCACCTGGGGAACGCGCTGGGAGCACTGGTGCGGCTTCGCTGCGGAGCGCGGTCGCCCTATGGTCACTTGCCGCCACGTCATCGAGTTCATGGCGGAAATCGGCATGCTGGAGCGGCGAGTCGACGGCGACACGATTTACTGGAGCCCCCCGTCTCAAGTGCCGCTGGTAGAGGATGTCCTCCCTCTTAGCGGGGAGCGTCGCGAGGAGGAGGCCAGGCTTCGCTGGCGTGACGCCTTTCAGGAAGCTAATAACGCGATTACCCGATGGCTTGTCGAGCAAAGGACGGAGGAGGAGCTGGTTCTTGAGGTCGAAACGTCAATCAGCGATCTGGCGGTGGAGCTTGATCTTGACCTAGAGAACGCCCGCCACGGCCTCGCCTGCGCCGTGACCGAAGCGTCAGATATGTGGGCTACACCCGACCCTGAGACCGCGTTGTTGACAGCCTCCATCCGAATCACGGTTGACTGGCAGCGTTTTGACGCGGAACGGATTTCGGTGCGGTTGAGTCTTCCCGATGACGATTTCTGAGCGGCGGGTCAACGAATAGGGTACGCGAAATGGCGTTCCCCGAAGACTACTGGTGCTCCTATGAGCACACGGTTAATGGCTTTCCCGGTTTTATGAAAGCCGTTCGCAGAATTAGCGCATATGAGCGAACGACGGGTAGCCAGTTCGTCTGGCGGGGCGTTGCTAATGCGGGGTACCCCCTTTACTCATCAATAGTGAGGAGCTACATCGATGTTCATGGCAGCGTGCCGACCGAGAGGCATCTGCGTGGATTTGAGCGCAAGGTGTTCGAGGAGGCTCAAACATGGAACCTGGATTGGCATCGTGAAGGGGGGC
>DASUIY010000243.1:0-2452 GCA_036279555.1 Solirubrobacterales bacterium
TGAGCACGGTGCCGGTGATCGGGACGGTGGCGCCCTACGTCGCCGGCCAGCGGGTCGAGGTCAGCTTCTACCTCAACGGCAAGCGGGTCGAGCGCAAGACCGTGCCGGTGCAGAAGGGCAAGCCCGGCGCCGGCAGCTTCAGGGCGAAGATCCGCATCGACGGGGCCGGCAAGTACGCGGTCAGCGCCAAGCATGTGGCGACCGCGGCGCTGGGCGGCGACGGCACCGTGCGCAAGAGCTGGCGGGTCAGCTTCCCGGCCCTGCACGAAGGTCAGTGCGGCGACGTCGTCGCCGGCTTCAAGAAGGCGATGCGGAAGATGGGGTACATCGCCAACGACGGCCGCTGCTTCGGCGGCAAGACCGCGCGGGGCGTGCTCGCCTACCGCAAAGTGAACGGGATGACGCGCAGCTTCCGCGCCGGCGCGGGGCTGGTCAAGCGCGTGTTCGCCGGCCGCGGCGAATACGAGGTGCGCCACCCGGGTGCGGGGACTCACGTCGAGGCCCCGCTCTCCAAGCAGGTCCTGGTCTTCGCCGAGGGCGACGAGCCGGTCGCCGTCTACCCGATCTCCTCCGGCAAGTCCTCCACCCCGACCGTGACCGGTCACTTCAGCTTCATCCGCACCGAACCGGGCTACAACTCCCACGGCATGTACTACTCCTTCTACTTCTACGGCGGCTACGCGGTGCACGGCTACGAATCGGTGCCCGACTACCCGGCCAGCCACGGCTGCATCCGCACCTTCATCGCCGACCAGCCCGAGATCTACGAGCGGATCAGCTTCGGCGAAGACATTTTCGTCTTCTGAGGGGGGTGTGACCGGCGCATATCTGCGTCCTCGGTCGCTCGCGTGCAGAGCACGCCACGCTCCCTGCGTCCTTGATCTGCTTGGTCACACTCCCCTCAGGTGAATGAGAAGACCCTAAAAGCGGTTCTTGCTTTCGTCGCCGCCTACCACGTCGCGCTCGGCGTGATGCAGCTGTTCGCTCCCGGCACCTTCTTCGATGAGATCGGCAACTACGGGGCCGAGAACCTCCACTACGTGGGGGATGTGGGTTCCTTCACGCTCGCCTTCGGCGTCGCTCTGGCGATCGCGGTCGTGCGGCCGGCCTGGCGGGCGCCGCTGCTCTGGCTGGGGGCGCTCTGGTACGGCTTCCACGCGGTCAACCACGCCTTCGACACGGGCGAAGCGAAGAGCGAGGCGCGGGGCTGGAGCGACACGCTGCTGATCGCCTTCGGGGCCCTGGCCTCGGCCTGGCTGGCGCGAGTGTCGGAACGGTACGCTGAGGGTCCCAACCGGGAGGCGCAGCGATGAGGGTCTTCGTAGCAGGAGCGAGCGGGGCGATCGGCCGGCCGCTGGTGCGCCAGCTGGTCGCAGCAGGGCACGAGGTGACTGGGATGACCCGGCGCGAGGAGCGCGCGGAGGAGATCCGTGCGGCCGGTGCCACGGCTGTCGTCTGCGACGCTCTCGACGCGACTTCGCTGGAGATCGCCGTGCGCGGTGCGGCACCCGAGGTCGTGGTCCACGAGCTGACGGCGCTGCCGCCCCGCCTCGACTACAAAGCCAAGGACGACCCGCTGGCGGCGACCAACCGCCTGCGACGCGAAGGTACCCGCAACCTCGTCGCAGCAGCGAAGGCGGCCGGCGCGCGCCGGCTGATCGCCGAGAGCGTCGCCTTCTTCTACGCGCCCGAAGGCGACTGGGTCAAGGACGAGGAGGAGCCGCTCTTCCTCGACGCGCCCGCCCCTTTCGGCAGCGCCGCCGCCGCTCTGGCCGACCTCGAGCAGCAGGTGCTCGGCGCCGAGGGAATCGAGGGCGTCGTCCTGCGCTACGGCTGGCTCTACGGCCCGGGCACCTATTACGCCCACGACGGCTCGCTGACCGAGGACGCGCTGAAGCGCCGCGCCCCGGTCGTCGGCAAGGGCACCGGGACCTTTTCCTTCGTGCACGTCGAGGACGCCGCCTCGGCGACGGTGGCCGCCCTGGACCGCGGTTCCCCCGGTGCCTACAACGTCGTCGACGACGACCCCGCCCCGATGCGCGAATGGGCGCCCGCCTTCGCCGAGGTCGTCGGTGCGAAGAAGCCTCTTCGCGTGCCGGTCTGGCTCGCGCGCCTCGTCGCCGGTGCCGGCGCCGCCTCGATGGCGACCCGCCTCCGCGGCGCCTCCAACGCCAAGGCCAAGCGCGAGCTCGGCTGGCAGCCGCGTTACTCCAGCTGGCGGGAAGGCTTCCGCGACGCCGAGGCGCGCGGGTAGCGCCGAGCTCCCGCTGACGAGCGGCCCCGGTCATAGGATTGGCGCCCCGATGCCCGACCTCGACGCCGCCAAGGAGACGCTGCTCGCGGAGCTGCGCGAGCACTCGCTGGTGATCGGCGAGGTGACGCTCTCGAGCGGGGCCACGGCCCAGTACTACGTCGACGCGCGCCGGGCGCTCTTGCGGCCGGCGGGGTTCCT